>CAKOXG010000005.1 GCA_934130025.1 uncultured Clostridia bacterium | reverse complement strand
TTTGAAGCATCAAATGGTAATAATGATATTGCACCATTTAAATCAATATTAAACGATATGTATTCTAAAGACTTATCAAAAAAAATCAGAACAGCAATGCACACAATGCAAAAGCAAGGAAAATGGGTAGGTGGAAAAACACCACTTGGATACATAAAAGATTTAAAAGATAAAAATAAATTAATAATTAAGGGAATAACAAAATATGATTATGGAAAAATACTTCAAAAATTAGAGAATGAGATAAAATTAATAAATAATAATATTGACAAAATGTATGTAGAAAAATTAAATAATAAAATATGTGAAGAAATGTATGAAAGATTATTAAAAAAATTTGGAGACGAAATAAAACAAAAAGAAAATGAATACATAGAAATTAAGAGGCAAAAAGAAGATTCAAAACAAGATGATACTGAAAAAATAAAAAGTACTGTACAAGATTTTCTAAGTCTAAATAAACCAACATCAGAAATTATGAAAGTAATTATTAATAGAATTGAGATACATCAAGATAAAAAGGTAGATTTATATTTCAATTTTAAACAATTAAATAACTTAAAAGAAAAAATATAAGGCTAATTTAATATTAAATATTAGATTAGCCAAAAATAAAGATTTAAACTGCCTGTTTTTACATCAACCAGAAGGAATATCAATGGCAATTCCAATGAAAAATGGAGGCATGAAGGCTGGTAAGGTATTATTTTATGTAATACTTTCCGGTGTAACAACAGGAATAGGAGCATTTATAGGAAAAATAATAGGAGGAATATCAAAGGAAATAATATCAATCTGTTTAAGCTTTGCCGCTGGAGCAATGCTGTATATAGTATCAGGGGAACTAATTCCAGAATCAAATAAATTAAATTCAGGAGCACCATCAACCATTGGCAGCATAATTGGATTTGTGATTGGATTAGTAGCAACAAGAGTATAAAAGAAAAATTAGATTGCTACTTTTATAAATTGATTGAAAAAATACCGATTTAATGATATTATATCAATGATAAAAAATGATAGATGATGCAAAATATTTCATTTAGCATTCAAACCTTGCAATAAAAGGAAATAAGGAAGAGGTAAAACAGAAGTGGAAGCAACTAATTTGTCAAAGATAAAAAGAGATGAAATGATAGGATTTCTAGAACACTTAAAAGAAAAAAACAATGATGATAAATCAATAAGAGCAATAAATGAAATTGAAAATCATCTTAATAGTATAAAGTATGGCTTGGTGTGGGAAAAACATAAAGAGAGAGTAGATACCGAGCTTGAGAACAATATACCAGTTTTTTCAGAAATTAATGAAAAGAGAATTGTATGTGATAAATCCTTAAAGTTTAATTTTTTAATTGAAGGGGATAATTTACATAGTTTGTATTTATTGGAGAAAACTCATAGGGGAAGAGTAGATTTCATATACATAGATCCACCATATAATACTGGAGGGGAGGATTTTATATATAATGATAAAATTGTAAACAAAGAAGACTCGTACAAGCATAGTAAATGGTTATCTTTTATGAATGAAAGAATTGCTATTGCTCAAAGGTTGCTAAGTGATGACGGGTGCATGTTTATTAGTATAGATGAACATGAAATGGCACAATTGATGCTACTTTGTCAGGAAGTTTTTGGAGAAGCAAATGTTGAAGTATTGGTGTGGAGAAAAAATGGAAAACAGGGCAATACAAAAATAATTCATAGGATAAAAAATACTCATGAATATATTATTGTTGTTTATAAAAATAAAGAAATAACAAAGTTCAATAAAATGAAATTACTTCCAGCGTGGCAAAATACAGGTAATCCGGATAATGATCCTAGAGGCAATTGGATGTCTGGAAATATATCAAAAGAAGAGAATAAATCAAGAATGGATTCACCTAATTATTATAGTGTTACAACACCATCTGGCAAGGTTGTTACTAGAGAGTGGTTCATTCCAAAGGAAGAATATGAAAAACTTGCTAATGATGTGATGATAAATTCTGAAGGAAAAAAGGTTAGCAGAATTTATTTCGCGTCAAATGGCTCAGGAATTCCAAGAATTAAGAGATTTAAAGAGGAAGAACAGGAATTTTATTTTGATTCGATTATTGACTCTTTGGGAACTTTTTCTGATGCAAAAGAAGAATTGATAGATGTGTTTGGAGACAGGGATATTTTTGATACACCAAAGCCTTCAAAGATGATTAAGGAACTTATAAGAATTGCGGCTAAAAAGGATTCTACTATATTAGATTTTTTTGCAGGCTCTGCTACAACGGCACAGGCTGTTTTGGAGCTTAACCAAGAAGACGGTGGCAGTAGAAATTTTATTTTGTGTACCAATAATGAAATTGATGAAAAACATACTATAAGATTTTTAGAAGAAAATGGTTATATAGATAAAATTACAAGGAATAAAAATAATAAAGTAAAAAGCGATTGCGAAGAGTATAATAAATACTTGGAATTTTTGCAAACAGATAAATTTAAAGAAATAAGTAAAACAGATGAATATAAAGAGCTTGGAATAAGTAGAAGAATTGCATACACCAGAATAAAAAATATAATAAATGGAAAGGAACATTTAATGTATCCTGAGGGTATAAAAGCTAATTTGAAGTATTTTACTACAGATTGGGTTGCAAGAAGGCCAGAGGACTATCTACTTTCAAATGCATTGCTGCTACATATAAAAGAGATGATTGAACTTAAGAATGCCATTGGCATTGACAATGAAAGAAATGTAATTATCTTAAATAAAGATGATTTTAAAAAATATGTGCTAGACGAAGAAAAGTACAATAAAGTGGAAAATATGTGGGTAAATCAGAATATTTTATTTTCTGCAGATGAATTGCAAAAATTAAATAAAAAAAGATTTAAATATATTCCTGGAGAATTTTTTGGTCAAGAGTTAAGGGAGGCTGCTGAATAATGTTTAAAGTTGATTTATATGATTTTCAGAATGAACATGAAGAAAATTTATTAAAAAAGTGTGCTGAGCATGAAGAGATTGTTCTTAGTGCTCCAACAGGTTCTGGAAAAACTGTTATGACTTGTAAATTTATAGATGACTATTTGGATGAAAATCCGAATACGGTTTTTTTGTGGTTGTGCCCTGGTGCGGGAGGGCTCGAGAAACAATCTAGGGATAGCTTTTCAGATGTAACAGAGGGTATTCCGTTTGGAGACATATACTCTTTTATAAATGATTATGAGGTTAATGGAAAAGTGTTTTTTGTTAATTGGGATAAAATTAATAGAAATTCTAATGTGGCATTAAAAGACGGAGAAAAAAAGAATTTAATGGCAAAAGTGCTAGAGTGTCACCGTAAAAATATTGATATTTTTATGATTATTGACGAAGAACATAAATATAGAGATACAGCAAATGAATATGTGGCTAATATTCAGCCTGTACACGTGCTTAGAATATCTGCCACACCAGTTACACAAGGAAATCATACAGAGATAATTAAAGAAGATGAAGTAATTGCTTCAGGATTAATTGCAGCAGGAATAGCTATTAATGAGGGCGTGAGTGATGCCATAGAAAATAACGATAATCTGGATGATGATATTTTATTAATTAATTTGGCAGACCAAAAAAGAAAAGAAATACAAGCAGAATACGATAGGCTAAATTTACCAATTAGACCATTAGTTTTAATTCAATTCCCAAATGGTTCTGAAGAATGGATAGAAAGAATAAAAAGAGAATTAGAAAATATGGGATATTCACAAAATTCTGGGTTGGTGTCGTCGTGGTTCAGTGGGAACCATCCAGAGAATCCAGAAGAAATACGAAAATTAAATGGACAGTATGCTTTTCTATTATTTAAACAAGCAATTGCAACAGGATGGGATTGCCCAAGAGCAAAAATCCTTGTAAAGCTTCGTGAGGGTGGCAATGAAAGATTTAATATTCAAACCGTTGGAAGAATAAGAAGAATGCCAGAAAGAAAACACTATGATAATGAATTATTAGATAACTGTTACTTATATACATTAGATAGTGAATTTAAAGAAGGGTTAATAGAGAGCGTTAGCGATTCTTTTTACACGTATCAATATAAAAGGAAGCAAGATGCTCCATACATAAACTTGGAAAAAGAGTATTTAGACGGAAGTGATAGGTTTGCGGTTAATCCTAGGGCTGTTGTGGACGTTGTAAGAAGCCAAATGTTAAAAGAATGTGATGTAAATAAAAATGGGATTTTGGACAAAGAGGAACTACAAAAAGCACAGGGATTTGTTTTTGGTACAAAATTGAAAACTGAGGCAATAGAAGGAGTTGCTAGGACCACTCGAGATATGCTTAAATTGAATAGAATATTTGGTGGAGAACATGAATTGAATAACCATGACGATGGTTTTATAATAAGAGATGCTAAGAGAAAAATTGCCAGCGCCATTGGAATAGATGAAAATATTTCAAGTAATGCACTTAGAATTTTATTTGGACCAGAAGACATGCAAATGTCGTTACTATCACAGGAAGAAAAGGATTTTGAACATAATAATAAACTTATACGAGGTTTGACTCTTAGAGAATATAACGCTTTTTTGGTAAATAATCGTGATAGGCTAGTAGAAATATTTAGCAAGATAAGCCAGGATAGAATTGGAGAAATACAAGAAAATCCAATATTAGTAAAGGATTGGGGAATACCTAAGTATCAGTATTATAAACAACACAAAAAATTTAAAAGTTCAAGTGAACAAGATAAAAACGTATTTGAACATTATGGAAACAACATCTTAATTCAACCCAATAGAACATATACTGAAATAAGGTTTGAAGAATGGTGCGAAAATAATGCAAATGTTAAATGGATATATAAAAATGGCGATAAAGGCGAAGAATACTTTAGCGTAGTGTATAGGAGAGCTTTTAGAAGAAATAATTTTTATCCTGATTATATTGTGGAGCTAAATGATGGAAAAATTTGGATCATCGAAGCAAAAGGTGGAATTAATGCTGAAGGAATATCAAATAATATTGATTCATATGCAAGAAATAAATTTAAAGCCCTAAAGGATTATGGAACGAGGCATCCGGAACTTGAGTGGGGATTCATCCGTGCGGTTGGAACACAAATATATTTCTCAAATACTGAGTGGGATGAGAATATACTTAATAAAAATGTTTGGAAGCCGATTGAGGAAATTGTAAAATAAGCAAAAGAATTGGGGGTATTATGGATAAAGAAGAAATTTTAAACGGATTAAATGACATGCAAAAAGAGGCTGTAATGCAGATTGAAGGACCATGCCTTGTAATTGCAGGTGCAGGTAGCGGTAAAACCAAAGTTTTAACACATAAAATCGCTTATGAAATTGCAAATGGTGTAAAACCATGGAATATACTGGCTATAACTTTTACAAATAAAGCAGCAAATGAGATGAAAGATAGAATTGGAAAACTAATTGGAGATGCAAGCTCGGACCTATGGATGGGGACATTTCACTCTATTTGCGTGCGTATATTGAGAAAGTTTATTGATAGAATAGGATATAATACAGATTTTGTGATATTTGATACATCTGACCAAAGAACTCTTGTAAAAGAGTGTTTAAAAACTTTAAAAATTGATGATAAATTGTTTACAGATAGAGGAACTCTTTCTGAAATTAGTAATGCAAAAAACGAAATGTTAGAGCCAAAGGCTTATGAAGTTAAGTATTCAGGAGACTTTAGAAAAGGCAAAATTTCTAAAATATATGAGTTGTACCAACAAAGGCTTAAAGAAAATAATGCTATAGATTTCGATGATATTATTAATTTCACAATAAAGATTTTAAACGAAAATGAAGATATATTGGAATATTATTCTGAAAAATTTAAATATATATTGGTAGATGAGTACCAAGATACCAATAAAGCTCAATTTACTCTTGTAAGGTTACTTGCTTCAAAATATGGTAATGTTACAGCCGTTGGAGATAATGACCAGGGGATTTATTCTTTTAGAGGAGCTGACATAAGCAATATTCTAAATTTCGAAAGAGATTTTCCTGGAACAAAAATTATAAAACTAGAGCAAAACTATAGATGTACAGGAAATATCTTAAAAGCAGCAAATGCAGTTATCAAGAATAATGAAAACAAGTATGACAAGAAACTTTGGACTCAAAACGACGAAGGAAGTTTGCCTTGTATTTATTGTGGAGATGACGAATATGATGAGGGAAGATATATAGTTGAACAAATAGAGCATTTGAAAACAGAAGAATATTATAAATATTCAGATTTTTGCGTTCTATATAGAATGAATGCGCAATCAAGAGCAATAGAAGATATTCTTATGAGGGAAAAAATTCCATATAAAGTAATTGGAGGGTTAAAATTCTATGAAAGAAAAGAAATAAAAGATACAATTGCATATTTAAGGCTCGTTCATAACACGGCGGATAACCTTTCATTAAAAAGAATTATAAATGAACCAAAGAGAGGAATTGGAAAAACAAGTTTAGACCAAATACAGGAAATATCTGAAAAAACAGGAATTTCGATGTATGATGTTATAAGAGATGCTCAAAATTATGGTCTTACAAGGGTATATTCAAATTCTAGGGATTTTGTAGAACAAATTGAAAGTATAAGATCTAAAAAAGATGATATGAAGATTTCTGATTTAATAAAGGAAATTTTAAATAAAACAGGATACACGAAAGCTTTAGAATTGGAAAACAGTATAGAAGCTCAAACAAGAATTGAAAATATAGAAGAATTTTTGACAGTTGCAATTGAATTTGAAGAGGAATCGGCAGATAATACACTTGCAGAATTTTTGGAGAATATTACACTTTCTAGCGATATTGATGGAATGCAGGATCAAGATGATTCAGTAACACTAATGACTCTTCATAGTGCAAAAGGTTTGGAGTTCCCTGTTGTATTCTTAGTGGGAATGGAAGAAGGTATCTTTCCAGGGTATAAATCAATAGGAGAGCCTAAAGAGCTTGAAGAAGAAAGACGTTTATTTTATGTTGGAATAACAAGAGCAAAACAATATTTATATCTTACATGTGCCAAACATCGTACAATATTTGGCTCTACGAGTTATAATCAAATATCGAGGTTTGTAAAGGAAATTCCAGATGAATTGCTAGAAGGATATTCGGAGGCTGTTGAAACTAAAAATACTAGAGATGAATTTAAAGACTATGGTTATAGATGGAGTTATGGAAATGGCCAAAGTGTAAAAACATATAAAATGAATGAAGAAGATAAAAAGGCTGCTGCTAAAGTTTTTGGTAGCCAAAACGAAAAGCCTGCATATCAATTCAGAACAGCAGAGAGCTTCTTAAATTCAATAAAGCAAAATAACAGTACTGGAAATGAAGTGGATATATCTAAGTACGCAGTTGGACAAAGGGTATACCATAAAAAGTTTGGAGAAGGAATTATAACCAAATTAGAAGAAGAAGGAAATGACATTAAGGTTGACCTAGAATTTGACAAGGTTGGACATAAGAGACTTATGGCCAAGTTTGCCGGATTGGAAATTATAGATTAAAAATAAGAAATAGAAAATGAACAATTAAAAGTTTATTTTCTATTTTTTATATTTTAAAATTGTATAAAACCTTAATTGATAGAGCATAATAATTTAAGAATTCATAAAGAAAGGAAGGAAGAAAATGTCAAATTTAAGTCAAGTTGAATTACAAAATTTACGCCATTTAATAGGAGCACATGAGACATCTTATCAAAAATTAAACACATATGCTTCTCAAGCTGTAGACCCACAAATAAAGCAAATATTTACAAAGTCTGCACAGGATGCTTTAAATACAAAGCAAAAATTAATGTCTTTTTTTAATGATTAGGAGGTAATATGATGGACGAAAAAACAATGGTAAATGACATCCTAGAGGGTGTAAAAGGAAGCTTAAAAACATATCAGGGAGTTATTTCTGAAGCAGAAAATATGCAGCTTAGACAAACAATACAACAAATAAGAAATAACGATGAAAGCTTTCAATATGAACTATTTAAAATAGCACAAACAAAAGGATACTATAAGCCAGCTCAACAAGCAACTCAAACTGAAATTCAAGCAGTAAAAAATGAATTACAATAAAATTTAAAAAGGAGGCACCGTTATGAAAAAACGGTCGAAGAAAGGACTTGCAGTCCTGGTAGCGGCGACTATGCTCTCGCTTCAAATTTTTGGAGTGACGGCAGTGTACGCGGAAAATGACGCATTGCCTAGTACACCTGAACCAGAAGCAACCAGTACCCCACAGCCAGAAAATACAGCTATTCCAGAAGAAACGGCAGTTCCTGAAATTGCCGTTCAGAAATTAGATGAAGTGGACGAGCAAGACGTGCAACCAAAATCTACGGTAGCTCCGAAAGTAGAACAGCCTAAGACGATGCTGTTCTTGACTTTTCGGTTGTTACAGATGCGTTGAATGATGCTTATCGGGAGTTAAAAGGAGATCCTGATGCAATCGTAAATATGAATGGTGGTGCAGCTGATGATCAATGGATATGTAATTGGAAATCAGCCAATTGAAATTACAATTAAATCCAAGGAAACGGTAGTAATTGATGTGATTACGGTACTTATTCTTATTCGAGTGAAAACGAAAAAGAAGAAGTAAAAGCCTCATACTAACCTATAACGAGTGAATATAAGTTATAGGTATAAAAGATCCCCTAGTTTATTTTGTATAGACTAGGGGATTTTTCAATTAGAACCCAATATTATGTATAGTAAAAAAGTGAAGTTAAATAACCATACAGGTTGAAATTTATAAAAAGTAAAAAAATACTTGTTAATTTATTCGAGATGGTGTAAAATAGTACAAGCACAATATAAAAGGAGAGGGTTAATATAAATATATTAAAAAAATCTATTACGCATTTTAAGCGTTCAGTAAGGTTAGCATTTTTAATAACGTGTGCAATAGCCATAATAGCGTGTTTGGTGGCATATTTCTTTAAACCAACATATAGCGTGAATTTAAATGGAGAATTTGTTGGCTACACAAAAAATAAAAGCAGCCTACAAGCTAAAATTAATAGTGCACTACAATCTGGAGATACAAGCCAAAATGTTGCTTTTGTGCAAATAGAAAACATGCCAGAGTATAAGTTGTGTTTGTTAAAAAGAGATGTAGAAACAAATGATGATGAAATATACAATAAAGTTGTTTCTCAAGGAACTACATACTACAGATATTATGCTTTGCTTGAAGATGGAGCTGAAAAATATTATGTATCAACATTTGAAGAGGCTGAAAAAATAGTAAATGAACTAAAAAGTAAAGAGAGTACAAATAGTGATAAAATCACTATATTAGAGAAATACAATACTGAAAAAGCTGAGTTTACAGGAGTAGAAACATGTGTCGCTGGACTTTATAAGAAAAAAGTAGAAGTTGTAAAAAAAGTTGTAACCTCAAGCCGCTATGGTAGCTCAGGTGTTGGAGTAAAGGGAATGAACAATACAAAAAATGTTGTAAACTTGGGAATTTCTCTAGTAAAGCCAATAACAAATTATAAGCAAATCTCATCAAGATTTGGTTGGAGAAGCAGAGATAACCATAAAGGTCTAGACCTAGCTGCAGACAAAGGAACTGCAATATACGCAGCAGCTGCCGGAACTGTAACTGTAGCACAATATGGATATGGTGGGGGATATGGAAATTATATAATACTATCACATGGAAATGGAGTGCAAACACTGTATGGACATTGTAGCTCTTTGAGTGTATCAGCAGGACAAAAGGTGTCACAAGGACAATTAATTGCTAGAGTTGGTTCAACAGGAATTTCAACAGGAAACCATCTACATTTTGAAATAAGAGTAAATGGAATTGCACAAGATCCGCAAAATTATTTATACTAATAAAACAATAAGAAAGATTCAAAGTTAAGATTTTACTTTGAATCTTTTTTATATAAATTTGTAATCATATAAAATATTTAGAACATATTTTTATGGCTTTTGATTTTATTATAAGTGTGCCACTCTCGTGTAACTTGGCAATAAAAGATTTTAGAGAGCTAACATATGTACCAAATTCTGTAATAGACGAGTAAATTTTTTTCAAATATTGATAATTCGAATTTATATTGTTTAATGCCCAATAATAACTATTATTATATGAATATAGCATTGAAGATTTTGCAATCTTATCTGCATCTAAAATATGTGAATTGTATAACTGTCTGGAAAAACCGCAAAAATCGTCGAAAGTATCAAATTTATAAACTAAACATTCAGAAGATTTTGAGGGTGTTTTTCTGGAAATTCTAAATTTTTTCCTTTGAAATACACTGGAATTAGTTTCTCCAGAAATATCTGATGGGCTTCTTGTAATTGTTAAGATAAAGTTTCCGTCATCCATGGCAAATGTTTCAACTTTCAATCTATAGTTATCAGTAGAAAAACCATAATCTTGTTCAGCTTTGTTAAGAACGGCTAAGAACAATGACTCAGTTTCGCTCGAGTCAGACATAAATGAATGCAAATCAATGTCGTTAGCTTTAAGATCGTCGCGGCTCAAAGTAACTCTCATTTTATCATTATTAACTTTTTCAAATTTCATTAAAATCCTCCTTAAAATTCAAGAACTACATTACTTCTATTAAAACCACTATTTCTTGTCGATATTTTGTTTTATAAATATATTATACTACCAAGAGAAAAATATTTAAATGAACAAAATATGGAAATTCATTTATTACTATATTATATTAAATAGATAAAAAAATGTAATAACAATATAGCACATAAAAATAAAAAAATAAAGATAAAAATAAAAATATGTATAACTATTGAAAAAATTCCCATTTCAATATATAATACTTAGGTATAAATTAAGCATGTAGAAGAGCATATTTTCTACATACAAATAACAAAAAACGGAGGAAAAAACAATGAAAGGAAAAGGTTGGGTATGCGTATTATTTATATTAGCAGGCTTAGTAATTGGAGGATTAATTGGTAATTTAACATCAGGAATAGATTTTTTATGGTGGTTATCATATGGACAAGAATTTGGCTTATCATCACCATTAATTTTGGACTTAGGAGTTGTTAAGCTTACTTTTGCAATTATGTTTAAAATAAATATAGCAAGCATAGTAGGAGTAATAATCTCAATGTTTATATATAGAAAGTCAATATAAGTAAAAAGCAATAGGGGTAGAAAGGACTTTAATGATAATAAAAGACTTACCGGAATCGGAAAGACCCTATGAAAAAGCTCAAATGTATGGAATAGAAAGTTTATCAAATGCAGAGCTTTTAGCAATAATAATAAAAACAGGAACCAAAGAAAAAACGGCAGTGCAGCTTGCCCAAGAAATACTTGCGATTAGAACAAATAAAAAAGAAAATTTAAAATTTTTGAATGATATTACATTTTGTGATCTTATAAAAATAAAAGGAATAGGCAAAATAAAGGCAATACAAATACAAGCACTTTGTGAAATAAACAAAAGAGCTAGTAAACCAATAGATAAACTAAATATTAGTATCAGGAGTACAAAAGATGTTGCAGATTTATTTATGCAGGAACTGGCGGATTGTAAAAGAGAAAAAGTTAAGGCTATAATGTTAAACACAAAATGCAGTTTAATGAAAATAATGGAGGTAGCAGAAGGAGGAACAAGTAACGTATCTATTGCACCAAAAGACATTTTAGCAGAAGCAATAAAGCTTGGAGCGCCTAAAATAGTTATTGTGCATAATCATCCAAGTGGAAATCCACAGCCAAGTACAGAAGATATAGAATTCACAAAAACGCTAGATGAAGCAAGCAAGATTCTGGGAATAGAACTATTGGACCACGTGATTGTGGCAGGGCATAGTTTTTTTAGTATTATGACGCTTGTAAAAAAAGAAAGGTAGGAGTTTAGCAATGGGATTTTTTTCAATAGGGATTAAAGATATAGGTATGGATTTGGGAACATCTAACATATTGTTAACAATAAAGGGAAAAGGAATAGTGGTTAATGAACCATCTGTTGTCGCAATAAATAGACAAACAAATCAAATTGTTGCAACTGGTAGAGATGCAAAAGAAATGCTTGGAAGAACGCCAGAACAAATAAAAGCTGTAAGACCAATGAAAGATGGAGTAATTGCAGATTTTACAGCAACGAATTTAATGATAAAAAATTTACTACATAAAGTGTGTAAAAGGTACAATATAGGAAGGCCGAGAGTGGTTGTGGGTGTGCCATCTGGAATTACGGAGGTTGAAGAAAGAGCCGTAGAAGAAGCTGTTATGCAAAGTGGAGCAAGAGAAGTATACCTAATAGAAGAACCAATGGCAGCAGCAATTGGTGCCGGGCTTGATGTAGCAGAGCCATCAGGAAATATGGTTGTAGACATTGGGGGAGGAACTACTGAGGTTGCAGTGGTTTCGCTTGGCGGAATAGTGGTAAGCGATTCAATAAAAACTGCTGGCGATTCAATTGATGAAGCAATAATTGCATATATAAAAAATAATCTAAACTTGGCAATTGGGTATGCTGCTGCAGAAGAGCTAAAAATAGAATTAGGCTGTGCAATTCCACTAGTTACTGCAAAGAGTATGACTATAAGGGGAAGAGATTTAAGCAATGGACTCCCAGAGAATAGAGAAGCTACATCAGCACAAATTCAAGAAGCAATGGAGGAATCAATAGAAAAAATAATTGATTTAGTAAAATCAACATTAGAGAAAACGCCTCCAGAGCTTGCTTCTGATATTGTTGAAAGAGGAATAGTACTAACGGGTGGAGGAGCGTTAATAAAGGGATTAGATACCCTAATTTCGCAAAAAATTGAAATACCAGTATACTTAGCAGATAGCCCATTGGATTGTGTCGCCAAGGGAACAAGTAAGACAATTGAGGATTTGGACAAGCTTAGAACAGCCTTAATTCGTAGAAAAAGATAGAAGTTAGTTTGAAGGAGATAAGAATGTATAAAAGTAAAAAAACTGGAATTATAGGTGTAATAATTACAATAATAATTTTAGTATTGATTGTAGTTGTTTCTAATATAAATATAGAAGATTTTTCACATATAGGAGGAGCACTAAGTTCTTTTGTAATGCCAGTTCAAAATGGAATAACATATATAAAAAACAAAATAACTGGAAATAATACATTCTTTTCAGATATGGCTTCTCTAAAAGAGGAAAACAGGACATTAAAAGAAAAAAATAGTGAACTTGAAAAAACTTTAAGAGAATACGAGATTGTAAAATCAGAAAATGAAACACTAAAAGAATATGTGAACCTAAAAGATAAATATACAGAATACACCACTGTTCCAGCTTATGTAATAAACAAAAGTACAAGCAATTACAATAATATAATTGTAATTAATATAGGTAAAAATGATGGTATTACAGTTGGAATGCCAGTTATAGCAAATGAGGGATTAGTGGGACATGTAATTTCTGTTACAGATTCAACAGCAAAAGTTCAAACAATATTAGATACTTCAAGTGCTGTAACAAGCATTGTTGGAGCTGCAAGGGATACAGTCGTGGTAAAGGGAAACTTGGAAAATACCACAATGCTAAAAGCTACATATATTCCCACAAGTGCAACAATACTGGAAAAAGACAAAGTTGAAACATCAGGAATGGGAGGAATTTATCCAAAAGGGATAACAATAGGAACAGTAAAACAGGTAATTAATACGAAAAACTTGACAAACAGATATGCCATTGTAGAGCCAGCTGTAAACTTTAATAAATTGGAAACTGTACTTGTAATAATAAAATAAAAAGGAAGGAAGATAAAAATGAAGAAATTTATATCAATTGTAGTATTAATATTGACGTTTTTTTTAATATACTTCCTTCAATCAAATTTTTTTACATGGTTTAATATTGGTGGAATCATGCCAAATTTATATGTAATATTAGTATTATTCATAGGACTATTCGTAAAAAGAAAACAAGGATTGATGTTTGGAATAGGTTGCGGATTGTACCTGGATATAGTCCTTGGAAAAACTGTTGGCATATCAGCCCTCACATTAGGAATGATAGGACTACTTGGTGAAATTTTGAGTAAAAATTTTTCAAAGGATAGCAGATTTATTGTTACGTTAATGGTTGCTATTGCAACCATGCTATATGAGTTAACTGCATATGTTTTGACAATGCTAAGAACAAGTGGAACAATAGAAATACTTTATTTTGTTAAAATATTAGCAATAGAAATAGCATTTAATGTATTAATTGCCATTATAATATATCCATTAATAAAAAAAGCTGGATATTATTTAGAAAACCTCTTTGACGATAAATTTATACTAACAAGATATTTTTAATTAAGAAGGTGAATAAGTGTCTAAAATTAGAGAAAAAAATGATAGAATAAGATATAATATTATAACTATTTTTGTATATATAATTGGTATTGTGTTGTTGTTGCAGTTATTCAATCTTCAAATTGTTCATGGACAAGAATACAGAGAAACATCCAATACAAAACTTACGAGAGAAAGTGTGTTAAAAGCAGATAGGGGAAACATAAAAGATAGTTCTGGAACGGTGATTGCTGGAACTGATGCACAGTATTCTGTTGTGCTATATAAAACAAAGGCCAATAATGAGACGCTTAATAACACTATATTGAATTTGTTGAATGTACTATCCACAAATGGTGATTCATATGTGGATAACTTCCTTATAGATGTTAATCCATATAGATTTAAATTATCAGAGGAAGAAAGTCAGATAAAATGGAAAAAGGCAAATAATATAGATGAAAATGCAGGTGCAGAAGAAGCTTTTAATTTTTTCAAGAAGAAGTACGAAATTAGTAATGAAAACATAGAAGAAGTAAGAAAAATTATGGCGATAAGGTATGAAATTTCTTATAAAGGATATAGCAATACTAAGTCTATACAAATTGCAGATAATATAAGTGAAAAAAGTATGCTTGAAATAAATGAAAGAAATAATGAATTTTCAGGTGTTGAAATAATTACAAAACCAGTTAGGGTATATCCACTTGGAAAAACAGCATCTCACATTGTGGGAAGAATAGGACAGATAGAAGAAAGTGAACTAGCTGAAAACGAAGAAATGTACGACCAGAACGACATAATTGGAAAAGCAGGAATTGAATATACTTTTGAAAAATACCTGAAGGGAACAGATGGAACGAAACAGATAGATATGGATGTTGATGGCACAACAACAGGAGAGTATACATCTAAAGAGGCTATTTCAGGAGCTGATGTAATACTTACAATAGATTCAAAATTACAAGCTGTTACTGAAGAGGCTCTAAAAAATAACATAGAAAAAATTTCTTCAGGAGGTTTTGGTACAGCATTCCCAGCAGATGCGGGAGCAGCAGTAGTTATGAATGTAAAAACAGGAGAAGTGCTTGCAATGGCAAGTTACCCAGATTATGATCCTGCATCTTTTGTAAATGGAATAGATACACAAACATGGAGTTATTATATAAATGGAGATACAAAACCACTTGAAAATAAGGCAATCTCAGCGATGTATTCACCAGGTTCAACATTTAAGATGGCAACAGCAATAGCTGGATTACAAGAGGGAAAAATATCTACAACAGAGAAAATACGAGATGTTGGAATATTTAAAAAATATAATAGTAGTTGGAAATGTTGGAATAAATCTGGGCACGGTTGGATTGCAGTATCAGATGCTATAAAAAAATCTTGTAACTATTTCTTTTATGAAGTAGGAGATAGATTAGGAATAGACACTCTAGCTAAATATGCGTATTATCTAGGGTTAGGACATAAAACTGGAGTTGAATTAAAAGGAGAAATATCAGGAGTACTTGCAAGTAGCAAGATTGCAGAGCAAGAAAAAAGGGTTTGGAATCCAGGAGAAACAATTTCAGCAGCCATAGGACAAAGTTACAATACCTTCACACCAATACAAATGGCAAAATATGTATCAATGATTGCAAATAAAGGAAAGAAAACAGATGTTACAATTGTAAAGTCAATAATAAACTCAGATGGAAGTGAAGTGCCAAGGGAAGAATATGAGCAATATGTTAAGGAAAAGCTTGGCTTAGAAGATGAGCAAACAGAAGAAATAACATTTGATGAAAAGAATATAGATGCTGTATTGGAAGGAATGAGGGGGGTTACAAGCGAATCAGGAGGAACAGCGTATTCAATATTCCAGGGATTTAATATTGAAGTAGGGGGAAAAACAGGTTCTGCACAAACAGGAGTAAAGGATAAAACCAATGCTTGGTTTGTTGGGTTTGCCCCATTTGATGATCCGGAAATTGCAATAGTTGTTTTTGTTAGAAATGGAGGACATGGAAACTATACTGCAGAAGTGGCAAGAGATGTAATTGCACAATATTTTGGAATGAACACAAACCAAATAACAGAAGATGTTTCGGCATTGCCTACAGTACAGATTATAAACTAAAGACGGAATGCAAAATAAAACTGTTTAGGGAAGGAATGCACTAAAATGAGAAGTTGTATTACTGTTAATTTAAGAAAAGAAAATATAGTTATAAAAATAAACGAAGAATCATCACAAGAAGAGATAATGTACATGTTAAGAAAAAGAATTCCTGAATTAAAAAAGCTATATCAGGAAGAGAAAACACCAATTGTGATAACAGGAAAAATATTAAAAAACAAAGAAATAGATGAGATTCAAGAATTAATAAAAAAGCATTTAGATGTAATAGTAGAATTTGATAGCCCAAGAATCTTGGGATTACATGGAATAACAAAAACATACAAAAAAGAAATTGCAACATCAGATACTAAATTTCATAGGGGTGGAGTAAGGTCTGGGCAAAAACTAGAATTTGAAGGAAGCCTTGCCATATTAGGAGATGTAAATGATGGGGCAGAAGTAATTGCAGGTGAGAACATTATTGTTTTGGGTTCTCTTAGAGGGCTTGCTCATGCTGGTGCAAAAGGAAATAAAGACGCAATAATAGCAGCATCTTCTATAGAAGCACCACAACTAAGAATTTCAAATGTTGTAAAAGAAAGAGAAAGACAAGAAATAATTGAGGGAACAAGAAAAACATATGCCTTTTTAAATGAAAAAGGAGAAATGATTATAGAATAAGCTCTATAATCATTAGCTTAGTAAAAGTATTATCAATACTAAAAATAAAGAGGTATCAGATACATTTTCATTGTATAAAAAGAAAAGAAGACAGATAATAAGTATATCATCAAAATAAAAATTAATACCAAAAACAGTTAATAGCGGTTCAGAATTATTTTCATTTGTAAAATTTGGGCTGCTATTTTTTTCTGTTGAATTTGAAGAATACGGCATTCTTTTTTCATTATTAGTACTCTTTTTATTCATAGGAATGTTTTGAGGGGGATAATAACCAGGAGTATTCACATATTTCATATAGTTAGGCAAGCCCCAATAAGCATAATTAGGTATCATTTTTTATCACCACCAAAGAGAGAAGTACCTGAATTATTAAATTCAGAAATAACTGTCTCCAAACCCAATAAACCAATGCACTCATCTATTTTTGCTTGCCTACTTGGCTTTAAATAAGGCTTCAAAGAACGTAAAAGATTTGCACCAGAGCTATTGGATGAACTCTTCATAGCACTCATAATTTTTTGCATCTTCATAATAGTATCTATATCAATATTCTCAAAGGGGTTATTGCTATTACCAGAAAAATTATTTTCCGAATTAGAAGAATGTTCCCTTTCATTAGATGGAGTTGAATTAGCTGAGTTATTCTGACTATTCATAAATGAATTCATCATCTCTTTTATATTATCAGGGATTTCTTTTCCTTTCATCATTGCAGAGAAATTCTTTATCATTTCAGACATATCAGCCATAAAACTCACCACCTTACAATACTAATTTGAAGATTTATTATTGTTTGAAATTTGTTTAAAAACTTCTTCTGGAGACTTATTCTCAAACATTTTAGAAACTTGTGACATCCTCATTTCCAATTCCTTTTTATCCATATTTGAGAGCATCTTCATCATATAATCAAAATTTATATTATCCATAAAATAGAAACCTCCAATAAAATATATTCAAACAAAAAAATATAATACCATAAAAACTATGGTATTATAATAATATTAAAAAAAATAAAAAATGTTACAAATTATATTTTTTCCTATACAATTCTAAAGCTGTTTCTGGGGTGGCAATTCCACTAAAGGATTTTATTGGAGCAAACTCCTTGCTTGGATCTGCTTCCAATAGCATTAAGCCGCTGAAATACTTAAATCCATCAAATATAAACTTTTCAAACTTAAATGAATTAGGCTTTGTAGCGACCTCTTTTACTCCTTCTTCATTTATAAAATCATTTCTCTTAAATGCTCTATGATAGATTAAATCCTCCTTACACAATTTGAAAAATGCCTTTGTCGAAAATAAATGTGCAAGCATATTGGTTTGATTATACTGAGCCAAACAATCAGATTTCAAATTTCTCGGATCTATTATTGTAGGTTTTCCATCAACATTTGCAAAAACCCAGTCTGGTGCAGATAAATCTTCCTTAGGTATAGATTTGCTTCCAACAGAAAAACCGGGATAGAGAGGTTAATCCTATAAACAATGGGTCAACCCATTCAAGAATAATATTATCAATTCCACCAATAAATATCCAATCAATATTAGATTTCTTTAAATAGCTCAAAAAACCGGCTTTTTCAAAAGATTTAAAAACATCGCCATTACCGTTTGGACCAGTTTTTATTTTAAATGGAGAATCTAAAATAACTTTAGCATTTATATCAATTAGTGGTAGAGTATCCTGAAGGAAAAATTTTATTTTATCTTCAGGGTAACCAAAAAAGTTTTTGCTCCTAAAAAAATCTTTAGTTTGAATATTGTTGCTTGGGCTAGTCATAATAAACCAATCTAAAATGCAACCATAAATTTCGTTTGCCCTTTTTAAATTATCGCAAACAAATTCAAAGAGAGATTTCTTTGGAGGAACATCAATTTCGTATGAACCTTTAGGTCCTTTATAGCCTAGCCTTGTTCCTTGCCCTCCTGCGAGAGTGATTATAGCGAGTTTATTATTAGAAATAATCTTCTTACCCTCTTCAATAGCAGAATTGATGTATGAAGATTCTAAATTCGTCTTTGACCAAGTTTTTATTGGAGTAATTCGTTTGTAATCAATAGAATCATCCAATTTTGAATTTTCATATAATTTGTTGATTTTTTCAAAATCAGTAGAATTAATCTGAGAAATCAATTCCTTTTTTTCTTTATCGTTAAGATCATCAAAAAAAATAAGTAAATGTTCTTGATGATACTTCTTTAGAATTTTAATAGCATATCGCAGATCAGAATCCATAAACAAACACCTCATTAGATTATTTAAGAACAAGCAGTTTTTAGGCTACCTATTATTTTTTCTTTATTAGGCATGTCGGAAGCCTTTAAAAATTCAATTTCTTTATTAATATCGTAAGGGATTCGTACCAGATTAATGGAAAAAGAAGTTAAATCTTTAGAGCCATAATTGCCTTCTAGTATAATATATGAACAAACTGTAGAAAAGCGATCATCTTCTACATAGTTTGGGGTATTCATCATTTCGATGGGCATACCAACACTACCGGGGTTAAATATAGTTTTATTCTTAAATCTTAGTATGTTTGGAGTGTGAATGTGGCCGTACCCAACTACATCTGGAATTGGATCATATTCAGTTTTGCCAATAAAGCTAGTATTGGCAAACAAATCCATAACAGAAGTATGTTCATCATTTCCTCTTATTGTATCTTTATTTGAAAACATTGGGTTAAAAATTGTAGAAAGACTATATGGAGATGCGTGAAACAATCGTATAAATCTTCCGCTCATATAAAACTCATGAAAAATAGGCAAATTATATAAATAATTTGCACGTTCTTCTCCAATTTTTTCTCTACTCCAAAACTTCTTTGAAAAATTATTTGGAGATGAAATTACATCATCACAATTACCTTTTATAATTATTTCACAGCGCTTTTGTAATAAATCGATAACTAGATCTGGATTAGCACACTTTGTAACAGAATCACCAAGACAAAAAATTCTCGAAATTCCACGAGAATCAATATCATCCAGCACAGTATTTAAAGCAGTAATGTTACCATGTACATCAGAAATTATTGCAATTTTATCCATATGTTCCTCCATTTTGTATATTCTAGTATATTATAGCTTAAAAGGCAAAAAATATCAACCCAATAAGATCCATGATTATGAATAATTTAGAATGCGATGTAACACTTATAGTATGCTAATATTAAGCTGATAAAAATAAATTCGTTCGACAATATAAGAAAAATATAATATTTTATAAATAAAAAAATTATATGAACTAGAAAAATGTAAAAAAACAGATAAAAATGATGAAATATGAATACCGAAAATGCTTGCAATAGTAGAACCTGCGTGCTATTATAATTATAGTTTTATAAAACAAAATTATTGAATTTGTACAAATTTATCTAAAGAAAAATTTAGTCAAAAAAATTATAAAATCTCAAACTCCAAACAACGCATATTATTATCATAAATAATTTTTTTCTTAAAAAACTCAGGACAAGCATAATATAAATATAACCCAACCAATAAATATATGAATTTACAGGAGGTGAGAAAACAATAAGAAATAAATCATATTTTTTCTAAAATATCAAAATAATTAAGAATATAATATAATCCCTATTAGTTTTTGAATTAAAATGTTGATGATAAAGTAAATAAAAAAAGAAAGAGTACCCCTGGATTCTTTCTTTAGGCTGCTAGGCAAAGTATAAAAATATTTTGTCTAACAGCCTTTTTTGTTTTGAAAATTACAAGATAATTTAACTTATAATGTGTAAACAATTAAATGTTTTCAATTAGGTTTTGAACAAGTAAGAGTCACAAATAAAAAAAGTATACATAAGATAAGGTAGATACAGCACAAGAAAGGATTGGTAAAATATGGAGGAAGGCATTAGCAAAAATAAAAAAGTATTATCTGTAAAAAATGTTTGTAAAACATATCAAGCTAAAAATGGGGAGATAGAAGCTTTAAAAAACATAAGCTTTTCAGTAAATGAGGGTGAATATATAAGCATAATTGGACCTAGTGGATGTGGAAAATCTACTTTGCTATCAATAATATCAGGATTAGAAAATAAAACAAATGGTGAAATATACATATCAGGGAAAATAGGATACATGTTGCAAAAAGATAATTTATTAGAGTGGAGAACAATATATAAGAATATTCTCTTAGGACTAGAAATACAAAAGGAGCTCACAGAAGAAAATAAAGAGTATGTTAATGTTCTACTAAAAAAATATGGATTATATGAGTTCAAAGATAAATATCCAAATCAATTGTCGGGAGGGATGAGGCAGAGAGTTGCATTAATAAGGACTCTAGCAATTCGACCCAACATTTTGCTATTAGATGAAGCTTTTTCTGCATTGGATTATCAAACTAGGCTAATGGTAACAGAAGATATATACAAAATATTAAAACAGGAAAATATTACTGCAATAATGGTTACTCATGATATTTCAGAAGCAATAAGTATGTCTGATAGAGTAATTGTTCTAAGCCAAAGGCCTGCTACTGTAAAAAGTATATATAGAATCAATTTTGATATGGAAAACAGAACCCCTTTAAATTGCAGAGAGAGTCCTAAATTTAGCAAATACTTTAATTTAATGTGGAAGGAGTTGGAAAAGTATGATAAAGAAGGAGAAAAAAGCAGAAATATCATATGAAAGAAAAAAATATTTAAAAAAAGTTAAATTAACTAAAGCTAAAATACTCATCTCACAAATATTAATACTTGTTTTATTCATATTTTTTTGGGAAATGTTGGCAAGAACAGGAAAAATAGATAGTTTTATAACAAGCCAACCCTCAAGAATTGTAAAAACTTTTTTAAACCTAACCTCAAATGATTTACTTAGGCACTTAAGAATAACTTGTACTGAAACTCTAATTGGATTTTTACTTGGAACAACAATGGGAACTATAATTGCAATAATATTGTGGTGGTCACCATTTATTTCTAAAGTATCACAGCCATTTCTAGTTATACTAAATGCACTTCCTAAAGTAGCTTTGGGACCAGTAATAATAATATGGGTAGGAGCTGGAATTCCAGCAATCATAGTAATGGCTCTAGCTATATCATTAATAGTTACCATATTAGATATTCTAAATGGACTTATAAATACAGATAAAGAAAAGATAAAAATGGCAGAAACATTTAATGCTAGTAAATTTCAAATATTAACTAAAATAGTTATACCAGCAAATATTGCAACACTATTTAACACCTTAAAAGTAAATATTGGGCTATCATTAGTTGGAGTAATATCAGGAGAATTCCTAGTATCTAAGGGAGGGCTTGGTTACCTTATAGTTTATGGTGGGCAAGTATTTAAATTAGATTTGGTAATGACCAGTGTAATAATACTTGCAGTTGTGGCTGCATTAATGTATGAGGCAATTGTAATATTAGAAAAAAGATTAGTTAGGTAATACATTCACCCAACCAAAGAAAAATGAATAGTATATTTTATAAATCACATAAAGGAAAGGAAGGAAATTACATGAAGAAAATTGTAATTAGCATAATTGCAATAATACTTGTTATAATTATAGCGTTTGGTATTTTTCGTTTTGTAACAGGGAAAGAAAAAAATGCAGCAACTCTTAAAACCATACAATTAAATGAGGTGACAAGATCAGTATTCTATGCTCCACAATATGCGGCAATTTCAAAAGGATTTTTTGAAGAAGAAGGATTAAAATTAGAAATAACAACTGGCCAAGGAGCAGATAAAGTTATGACATCAATTTTAGCAGGCCAAAGTGATATTGGGCTGTGTGGACCAGAAGCATCAATATACGTGTATAATGAAGGAAAAGAGGACTATGTAGAAGTTTTTGCACAATTAACCAAAAGGGATGGTTCGTTTTTGGTAAGTAAAAATAAAACAGAAGAATTTTCTTGGCAAGACCTAAAAGGAAAAACAGTAATACCAGGAAGAAAAGGCGGTGTGCCATATATGACACTTGAATATGTACTTAAACAAAATGGATTAAACCCAAAAACAGATTTGGTATTAGATGATAGTATACAATTTGATTTAATGGCAGGAGCTTTCGCCGGAGGAAACGCAGAGTATGTAACATTATTTGAGCCAACAGCATCAATGACTGAAGCTGAAGGAAAAGGATATGTAGTTGCATCAGTTGGAAAAGAAGCAGGAGAAGTTCCATATACTGCATATTGTGCAAAGAAAAGCTATATAGAAAAAAATGGTGGCATAATAGAAGGATTTACAAGAGCAGTGTACAAAGGCCAGAAATGGGTAAAAGAACATAGTGCAAGAGAAGTTGCTGAAGCAATTCAAAGCTATTTTCCAAGCACATCCATAGAATCATTAGAAAAATCAGTACAAAGCTATAAAGACATAGATGCTTGGAATGAAAATCCTATATTGTCAGAATCTGCATTCAATAAGTTACAATTAATAATGACAGAAGCAGGAGAGCTTGAAAAACAAGCACCATATAACAAAATAGTAAATAATTCGTTTGCTGAAAAAGTAAGTAAATAATAAAGTTAAATGAGAATTCAGTGATATATGTTTTAGTTGAATTCTCATTTACATATTTAAATGAGACGTAACATATGTGAATCATAAAAATATTCAAATATAATATTGTATTTTCCGCCAAAATAAGATAAAATAACTTTGATAATTTTTAATATAAAAAAGAATAATGAAAAAAATACAAAAATATAATAAAAATATATCACATGATGTAAAAAACTTTTTTAAAATTCGTCCTAAATACGACAAACAAATCATGTCGGTTTGTACTACAATACAATAAACAAAATACTTAAGGCGAAAGCTGAAAGTAAATAAAAACGAAAGTTAAAAAAGTAAGAGGTGGGAAGTATGTTTCAAAATATAGCTAAGTACACTAAAGACGAAACTTTAAATCAGGATGATGTATTTATTCGGAGATACACATAAGGAGGATAATAGGGAAAGAAAAATCAAAGAAATATTAAAAAATAATTTTAATATTTATAACTGCATAATCTATGTAATTTCCTTTATGCTATCAATGGTAGGAGGAACTTCAGGTGGAATATTTAGTATGGCGTGCCCATTTGGATTCTCTGTAGTAGCTGCTGCCATGGGAATAGGTGCACCAACAATAATTGTAGCAGTGCTTACATTAATTGGAACAGGAATAAAATTTGGTGCAAACTCTGTTTTATTTTACATATTAACTATGTTGATTTTTGTTGCTCTAATTTTAATAAAAAAACCAATAGAACAAGAAGAAAAAAATGAAAAATTTAAAGTTGGAATACAAATGTCTATGGCTGTTTTACTTGTACAAGCCGTAAAAATGCTATTTAAAGGTTTTTTATTATACGACTTGCTATTTAGTATAATCCTTTCAATTTCAACATATGTATTCTATAAAATATTTGTAAACTCATTAATAGTGATAAAGGAATATGGAATAAAAAGTGTATATTCAGTTGAAGAAGTTATGGGAGCAAGTTTAATTATTGCAATTGCGGTAAATGCACTTGGAGATTTTAGAATATTTGGATTTTCGATAAAAAATATAATAAGCATACTAATCGTAATGGTAATGGGATGGAAAAATGGAATGCTAGTCGGAGGAACAGCAGGAATTACAATTGGTACAGTGCAAGGAATAGTCGGAGGACAAGACCCTGTTATGTTGGCAGCATATGCAGTATCGGGTTTAGTTGCAGGAATATTAAATAAACTTGGAAAAACGGGGGTTGTAATAGGGTTCATAATAGGAAACATATTGCTTTCTTATTTTGCCAATGGTGGAAATATTGAAATAATAAAATTCCAGGAAATACTAATTGCTGCACTTGGATTATTAGCAGTTCCTAAAAATCAGAAAATACAAATAAGCGAAATATTGGCTGAACCAAAACTATTGCCAGAAACCACAACAAGAACACTTGAGGAAAACAAAGAAACGGTGGACAGGCTAAGTTCCATGTCAGAAACTATTTCTCAAATGGCCAAAGAATATGAGAATGCTGCAGCAGCAGTTGTAACTGATGAAGAAATTGAAAAACAAGAAGCTGAAAATAGAGAAATATTTGAAGAAGAATTAAGAAATAATCTAGAAGATAAGGAAGAAAATTTATTATATGATGATTTATATAATAACAAAAATAATATTCTAGATGAAATATTTACGGTGTTAATAAAAAATGAGGTAATAGGAAGAAAAGATATAATACAAATATTTGCAAACCACAACAATTATATTGTAGGCTTTAGCAAAGAAGATGAAGCTGACGCTAGAAATGATATTGATGAAGCATTAAGGGCAATAAATTCTTCTTATAGAATTAGCAAATTAAACTTCGTGTGGAAAAAGAAATTAAATGAGAACAAAAAAACAATGGGCGCACAGCTCTCTGGTGTGTCTGAAGCAATAAAAAATTTAGCTGCTCAAATAACTAAAGATGAAGATGACAAATTTAAAGAACAAAAAGAAGAAATAAAGAAAATGTTACAAGAAAAAGAGATTGAACTAAAAGATTTAAGCATAAAACAAGAAGATACAGGAAGACATATAATAAATGCTTACACAGGTATATGTGGCTCAATGGATGGAAAAGAGTGCACTGTAAAGAAAACAAAAAAAATTATAGAAAAAGTTTTGAATGAAAAATTAACATTACAAAAACAAAAATGTGGACTAAGGCAAAATGATACAACATGTTCTTATAGTTTCACTTCAGAAGATAAATTTACGCTTCAAATTGGAATAAGTAAATCAAAAAAGGCGGATTCCATTATTTCTGGAGACTCAACAATACAAACCAAATTAGATGATGGAAAATACCTTGTTGCAATAAGTGACGGAATGGGTTCTGGACCAGAAGCAAGAAAGAGTAGCAAAATAGCAATAAAAATGTTAGAAAGGCTGCTTAAATCAGGGTTTAATAATGATACAGCTCTAAAATTAATAAATTCTACCATATCAGCTAATACAGATGATGATATGTATGCAACATTAGATGCTAATATACTAGATTTATATAGTGGCAATATGAAATTTATAAAAAATGGAGCATGCCCAACTTTTATAAAAAGAAAAGAAAATGTAGAAATTTTAAAAGCTGTTGCCCTTCCTACAGGGATACTAAACAATGTAGACCTTGTAGAATACAATTATGATTTACAAGACGGGGATATAATTTTAATGTGTAGTGATGGAATATTAGATTCTGTAACACAGTACCAAAACAAATCTTTATGGATAGAAGAAATGTTATGTAATATTGAAGCTGATAATTGCCAAAGAATTGCAGATGTAATAATGCAGGAAGCTATTGATAATGACTTTGGAAAAGAAAAAGACGATATGACAATAATCGTATGTAAAATACAAAGGAAAGGCTAAAACTATTGTAATTTTTAGTTAAATTTGATATATTATAAACACAAAAAGTATAATTGAAGAGGTATATAATGGGAAAAGGAAAAAGATATAACGGAACAGAACATAAGCTAAACATAAAAAAAGTAATTGCCGTAATAATTGCTTTTCTAGTAATAATAATGTTTATAATAATAATTGCGAGAATTGCAAAACCATCTAGCAAATTACAAGAAAAAACAGTTACAAAGGCGTATTTTTCAGCTTTTGCAAATAATAAATGGGGGATAATTAATTCAAATGGAGAAGAAGTAATTACTCCAAAATATGATGAAATGGTTATTGTACCAAATAAGGAAAAGCCTGTATTTATAGTTACATATGATGTTGACTATTCAAATGGAACATACAAAACGAAGGCTATAAACGATAAAGAGGAACAGCTTTTTCAAGATTATTCAGAAGGTGTAGAGGCAATACAAAACAATGATAGCCAAAACAATTTGTGGTATGAACAAACATGTTTGAAAGTAAAAAAGAATGGAAAATATGGGCTAATAGATTTTTCTGGTAAGGTATTATTAGAATGTGAGTATGATGAAATAAACCCAATAAATGGTGTGGAAAATAGCCTTGTAACAAAAAAAGATGGAAAATATGGCTTAGTTAGCACAACTGGTTCAAAAGTGATAGATAACGAATATGAAAATATAACAGCACTAACTAAAAATTACCAAGATGGTTATGTGGTAAAAAACACAGCTGGAAAAATTGGAGTAATTGGAACAAATAAAAAAGTTGCATTACCAATTGAGTATGATGACATAAAAAACGTTTATGCAAATGGAATTTATATTACAAAAGAAAATGGCAAGTGGCAGATTGTGAACACAGAGAAAAACGAAAAGAGTGAATTCAAGTATAGTGATGTAGTAGATATTGACAATAACTACATAGTTGTAAAAAATGATGATAAATGTGGAATCATAGATTACAATGGAAATGTAAAAATGGAACCAGAATATGAAAGTTTAAAGAACATATACCAGGATTTCTATATAGCTGAGAAGAATGGAAATTATGGAGTAATAAATTCAGAAAATGAGATAAAAATAGATTTCAAGTATAAAAATATTGCGTATTTAAAAACTGCAGATATAATTGAAGCAAGTTCAGAAAAAGTCGAAACAGATTTATTTGATAGAAACTTTAATTTAAAAATTTCAGGAATAGTTTCAGAGATAAATACTGAAAAAGGCTACATGAAAGTAAGGGTAAATGATGAATATAAATACTACAATTTTAAATTTGAAACAAAGAAAAACACAGAGTTACTAACTAAGAATACGTTATTCTTATCTAAGAAAGATGGAAAATATGGTTTTGTAGATAAAAATAATGTAGTTATTATAAATTATATTTATGATGATGCAACAGAACAAAATGATTGTGGATATGTTGCAGTAAAAAAAGATGGAAAATGGGGAACAATAAACTCAAAGGGAAAAACTGTAGTAGAGCCAAGCCTCAACCTTGAAAATAATTCTATTATAGATTTCATAGGAAGTTGGCACCTTGCAGAAGATATAAATGCAAACTATTATACAAAATAAAAACTAAAGCAGGAAAAGGAGAAAAAAGATGGAACTAAAGACCAAATACCAATATACATATTTTATTTATCCGTATATAGTGGAAGAAAAAAATTATGAAAAATACTTGTACAAACTGCTTATGGACCAAAATTACACAATGAAAATTTTTGAGAAAGAGAAAGATTTTGATTTATATGAGTACTTTCTGCCTGTAATAAGAAGTACAATGTTTTGGTCGATCGATTATGATAGTACAAGAATGAAGAAACTTGCTCAGATAGATAAAAAAATGCAGGCTAATATGATATCTAAAAATACTTGCACCATATTCACATATAATCTGAAAAAAGATATACAAGGGAAAATGGAAAACAGCGAAGATGGAATATATTTTAATATTGCAAACATAGAGATTGTTTGCTTTAACACAGGAGTTTGCTTTTTACTCTTAAAAACAAATATAGAAGGAAAGAACACATTAACAGACGTTTGTAATTTTAATTATAAATTTAGAAGCATAAAAGCAAGCAAATATAATTTAAAAGATTATGAAAATATAAAAATACAAACAGGCATGTTCAGCAATATAAAAGAAATTAACACATTAATAAAGGATATTACAGGAAACAATAAAGGAGCAAAAGAATTAAATATAGATACAGAAAAATTTATAACATATTCGTATGCCTGCATAGAACAAGAAGATTGGAATGAAAGTACAAATAAGCAACTGTTCGAAAAAGAATTTTACAAATTTGCTAATGTGAAAAAAGCAGATGACCAAGTAATGCTTGGCGAAAAAAATATTGAAGAAAAAATGCTCTTAATTGAGGGAGAAAAATACGAGATTTATGGAATCTCAAATGTAGCTACAGTGCTTCTTACAAATGATCAAATATCAGCTAATTATACAAAAGTACCACATGATTTTGAAAGGAAGTATTTGTATAACTATATATTTGAATTGTATAAAAAAATACACTTAAAACAAATAAACCATGAATTTAAACAGAGTGGAAAATTCAAAAAATTAAAAGAAAGATTTATAAATTTTACACAAAAAGTATGGATAGAAGAGACCACAAATGAACAGATAGGAAGTATGTTAGATATTGAATGGAGAAATATACTAAACTTAAATGTATTGTATGCAGAAGTGAAAGAAAAATATGATGTGCTATACAAAAATACAAATATAGAAAAAACTGCGAAAACAAATAAAGCGATAGTTAGCATATTAGCACTATTATTATTGCTAAATTTTATAATTGTGATAAAAATGTTTTTGTAAAAGGAAGAAAACTATGCAAATAAAAACTGGAATAGATATAATTGAAATTGAGCGAATAAAAAAGTCAATAGAAGATAATGGAGAAACTTTCTTAAATAAAGTTTTTACAGAAAATGAGGTAAAATACTGCGAATCTAAAAAGAAAAGCAAATATGAACATTATGCGGCAAGATTCGCAGTAAAGGAAGCTGCTTTTAAGGCAGTATCAGAATTGTTGACTGATAAATACTCAATATCATGGAAAAATATAGAGACAACAAATGCTGCAACAGGGAAACCAAAAGTTCAATTTGTTGCGGTTACAAAGCAAGTAGAAAAAGAACTTGGAAAAATACAAGGAATAGATGTGAGCATATCTCATATAAAAGAAGTGGCTATTGCAAATGTAACAATTTTAATATGATATATGAAAAATTCTTTAATTCGCATTTTAGAAAGGAAAAGATAAAAATGGAATTTTTTGATTCACATGCACATTATAATGATGAAAGATTCAAAGAAGACATGGAACAGGTGGTACAGGATATATATGAATCGGGTATTACCTCTTTTGTTTGTGCCGGGTATGATTTGGCAGGATCAAAACAAGCTGTAAAAATAGCAGAAGCTCACCCATTTATATATGCTACAGTTGGAATTTCTCCGAATGATGTGAATGAAGAATGGGAAAAAGAAATAGAACAAATTGAAGACATATTAAAAACAAAGAATAGAAAGGTTGTTGCCGTTGGAGAAATTGGTTTAGATTATCATTACGATATTGATAAAGAAATGCAAAAGCAGGCGTTTATCGAACAAATAAAACTTGCTAATAAATATAATTTACCAATAGTTATACACACAAGGGAAGCTACTGTAGACACAGTAGAAACGCTAAAACAATACCCAGTTAATAAAAAAGGTGTCTTCCACTGTTGCCCATTTAATAAAGAATTAATTAAAGAGGCATTAAAATTAGGTTTTTATATTTCTGTAGCAGGGCCTATAACTTTTAAAAATTCAAAAAATGCAGAAGAAATTGCAAATTTGATACCATTAGATAAAATGTTAATAGAAACTGATAGCCCATACTTGGCACCAGAGCCAGTAAGAGGAACGAGAAATGATTCAAGAAATGTAAAAATTATAGCAAAAAAGATAGCAGATTTCAGAAAAATTGCAATTGAAGAAGTAGCTGAAAATACATATAAAAATGCAAAAAAAATATTTAATATAAAATAGTAATATTCCAGCAAAGCCGGGCATATAATATATTAGGACAAATCCTAAAAAATGATAAAAACCGCAAACAACTTATGCCGTAAGAAGAGAGACAATTATGCAAAATTTGACATCCATTCCAAAAAATGTTATAATAATCATGTTGTTTCAAAAGGAGGAACGAAAAATATATGAAGAAAGCAAAAAAAGCACAGCTCCCAATTAAAAAAATAATTGGTATATGCTTAATACTATTATTCGTAATGGGCGTTGGAGTAATGGCAAACAATGCTAAACTTTCAAACGTAAAAATAATTCTTTCTAACGGATATATAATGAATATTACAACTTCAAAAACGAAAGTTGCAGATATATTAGAAGAAAATCACATAATATTATTACCAGAAGAAAGTGTTACCCCTGAAAAGGAAAGTGAAATTTCTGACAATAAAACAATAAGGATATCAAAAGATGAAAGCACAATAGAGGTTGCTCAAACAGAAGAAAACTCATCAAATACTACAATAGAGACTTTATTAAAATCATATGATTCAATTGTTGAAAAAATAGAAACAATACAAGAAACAATACCATATGAAACTATAACAAAAGATGTTTCAAATAATGATTCAAATAAAAGAGAAACAGTAATACAACAAGGAAAAGATGGATTAAAAGAAGTAACATATAAAGTAAAATACCAAAATGATGTTGAAATAGAAAGAACGGAAATTTCTTCAAATATAATTGAAGAACCAGTAGATAAGATAATTGAAGTAAGAAAAAAAGTAATTACAAACAGAAGTACAAGAAGTACATCTGTATCATACAATAATGGGGTATGGTCATATTCTACAGAAGAATTTGATTTATTATGTGCTATTACTGCACAGGAATGTAGCTCAAGTTATGAGGGAGCCTTAGCGGTTATTTCAACAGCTTGCAATAGAGCGGTAAGTGCTAAATGGGCTAGCAAAGGTTCAGACCCTTTAAGCCAGTATAAAGCACCAGGGCAATTCTGTTACTCAATAGATAGCCACTGGAAAAAAAGATTAAACGGAAATTATTCATCAGTAGTATCTAAGGCTGTATCTGATGCTTTAAATGGAAAAAGAAATCATAATTATCTATCATTTAGAGCAGCAGGCCGTGCTTCTGGAGAATACATTGGAGGTAACGTATACTTCTAAAACAGAAATAGCAAGTAATCTTGCTATTTTTTTTATTTTATAGTAAAATCAATGAATAAAGCTAATAATGCTCAAATTTGTACCTTGAGAAAGGAATGAAGATAAAATGAAGCTGATATCTTGGAATGTAAACGGACTAAGAGCTGTTATGAACAAAGGATTTAAAGAATTTTTCGATTCAGAAGACGCTGACGTGGTATGCCTTCAAGAGACTAAATTGCAAGAAGGGCAAATTGAATATTCACCACAAAATTATTTTACATATTGGAATAGTGCTGAGAAAAAGGGGTATTCTGGAACAGTAGTGTTTACAAAAGAAAAGCCACAAAAAGTTAGTTATGGAATAGGAATAGAAGAGCATGATAAAGAAGGAAGAGTAATAACTCTAGAATACGAAAAGTTTTATTTGGTAGATTGTTATACTCCAAATTCACAAAGAGAATTGACAAGGCTTGAATATAGAATGAAATGGGAAGATGATTTCAGAAATTATTTGATAAATTTAAATAAATCTAAACCTGTAATTATTTGCGGAGACTTAAATGTAGCACATAATGAAATTGACTTAAAGAACCCTAAAACTAATAGGCACAATGCAGGTTTTACTGATGAAGAAAGAGGAAAAATGACTGAACTTCTTGAATCAGGATTTACAGACTCATTTAGATATTTGTACCCTGATAAAACAGATATATATTCATGGTGGTCATATATGTTCCATGCAAGAGAAAAAAATGCAGGTTGGAGAATTGATTATTTTATAGTATCAAAAGAATTAAAAGAAAAAATAGAAGACAGTAAAATACTAACATCGGTGATGGGGAGTGACCACTGCCCGGTTGAATTAGATATAAAAATAGACTGAGGTTATATGTAGAAGAAAGGAAGTTTTTAATGAAAGAAGAAAAACATAATATAAAAAAATGGGCATACTGGTTTTCATTAGCAGTTGCAATAATAATTGTTTATAATGTATTAGGAAACTTTACAAGCATAACTAACAGCATAAAAAACTTTTTAGGTGTAATAATGCCATTTGGAGTGGGACTTTTAATAGCATATATATTATATTTACCATGCTGTAAAATAGAAAAAATATTAAAAAAGACCAAAAAGAAAAATATGCTAAATAAACATGCAAGACTATTTAGCATAATAACAGTATATATAATTGCAATATTAGTATGTGTTATAATTATAAATGTAATATTGCCAACCGTAATTCAAAGCTTATTAGAATTGGTTGCAAATGTACCAAACTACTACAATACTGCAATAGAAAAGTTAAATTCGCTGCCGGAAAATCATATTTTAAAAAATGAAAAAGTAATGGAAGCTATTATAAACTTAAAAAATATAGACCTGCAATCGATAATCAATATAGACAAAATACAAGGATATATAAAAGGTGTAATAAGTGCAGTAGGAACAATAATGGACATATTTATAGCATTTGTAGTATCTATATACATATTGTTACAAAGAAAAAAACTCATAAACTTTTGGTCAAAGCTGGTTAAGGCTGTTGTAAAAGAAAATGTTTATATAACAATGAAAAAATATTTTATAGAAGGCAATCAAATTTTCTTTAACTTTTTAACTAGTCAAATAATAGATGCAATAATTGTGGGAGTACTTGTATCTATAGCAATGGCAATAATAGGAGTGAAATATGCAGTGCTTCTAGGCTTTGTAATAGGATTATTTAATTTAATACCATACTTTGGCGCAATTGTAGCAGTAGCAATAGCTATATTAATCACATTGTTTACAGGAGGAATAGGAAAAGCAATATTAATGGCTGCAGTAGTAATAGTATTGCAACAAATAGATGCAAACATAATAAACCCTAAAATAGTTGGAAATTCATTACAAATAAGTCAGCTTTTAGTTTTATTTGCAGTAACAGTTGGAGGAGCATATTTTGGAATACTTGGTATGTTCTTAGCAGTTCCAATATTTACTGTAATAAAAGTAATAATCGAAGATTTTGTTGAAGAAAGGGAAGAATTTCAAAAGTAGTATTGACAAGTTGCCTGCAATTAGTTTATAATAGTAGGCATGTAAAGAGAAAAATTACATATTAGGAGATTAAAATCCCATACGCATGCAATGAGAGTGCACCGGAAGGAGGGGAATATCATGTCAGAAGTAAAAGTAAATAATGGAAATATAGAAGATGCCTTAAAAAGATTTAAAAGACAATGTGCCAGAAATGGAGTATTACAAGAGGTACGTAAAAGAGAACATTATGAAAAACCTAGTGTAAAAAGAAAGAAAAAATCAGAGGCAGCTAGAAAGAGAAAATTCTAATTAAAATAAAAAAGAAAAGAGGCGTTTTCAAAATATATAAAGTATTTTGAAAGCGCTAATTTTGATAAAAATATAAGGAGGACATAAAATGTTAAAAGAAAAATTATTAAATGATTTAAAGGATGCTATGAAGGCAAAGGATACAAACAAGAAAAATGCGGTGCAAATGGTTAGAACTGCAATTTTGCAAATTGAAAAAGATAAATGTATAGAAGTTACAGATGAGCAAATAATAGATATAATAGCAAAAGAAGTAAAAACAAGAAAAGATTCTTTAGTAGAATTTGAAAAAGCCGAAAGACAGGACCTAATAGACCAAACAAATTCAGAAATATCTGTACTAGAACAATACTTACCAAAACAATTAACTGATGAAGAACTAGAATTACAGGTAAAAGAAATAGTAGAAAAAGTCGGGGCAACAACAATTAAAGATATGGGAAAAGTAATGAAAGAAGCAAAAGTGACAATTGGTGCGAAGGCAGACGGAAAAAGAATAAACGAAATGGTAAAGAAAATTTTAGCCTAACAAAAAGGAGAGCTGTATGAATTATAAGAGAATAAATGTTAATGAAGGAATCACACTTCATAAAATAAACACAGATAAATTCAAAACCAATCTAATTGCAGTATATTTAACTACACCACTTGAAAGAAAGAATATAACGGAAAAGGCATTGTGCATTGCGCTACTAAGAAGAGGAACCATGAAATTAAAAACTCAGGAAGAAATAAATTGCAAATTGGAAGAACTGTATGGTGCGGAATTCAATTGTGGAATGGATAAACTAGGAAATAATGAAATATTGAAATTCTATATAGAATCATTAAATGATGAATACACTTTAAAAAAAGAAAAAATATTGAATAAAAACATAGATTTATTGTTTGATATAATATTTAACCCACTAACTGAAAATAATGGATTTAAATCGGAATATTTAAAAGAAGAAAAAGAAAACTTAAAACAGATAATAGAGGCAAAAAAAGATAACAAAGCACAATATTCATATTCTAGATTATTAGAAGAAATGTATGGAGTAGATGGTTATGGGCTATATACGTATGGGTATGCTGAAGATTTAAATAAAATAACTCCACAGAGCTTATATGAAACATATAAAAAAATATTATCTGAATGTAAAATAGATATATTTGTTTCTGGAAATATAAGTGAAGAAGATATTTTAAAAGTAGAAGAAAAAATAAAAGAACTTAATTTGAAGCCAAGAAAAGTAGAAAACTTATATTTAAAAAATGAAATAAAAAAGGAAACAACAAGTAGAGAAGTTATCGAAAAAATGGAGGTTACTCAAGGAAAATTAGTAATAGGATTAGATATTGTTGATTTAAATGAAAACCAAAGAGCTGCTTGTGCTGTATACAATGCCATACTTGGAGGAGGAGCAAATTCTAAACTATTCCAAAATGTAAGAGAAAAATCAAGTTTAGCCTATACGGCGGGTTCATTATATATAAAAAATAAGAACAATATAATTATTAAAAGTGGAATAGAGCCAAAAAACTATGAAAAGGCAACAGAAATAATAAAAAAACAACTTGAAGATATGGAAAATGGTATATTTGAAGAAAAAGATATAGAAAATGCAAAAAAATTAATAATAGCAAGCTATGAGGCTATAAAGGATGAACAAGATTCATCAATATCATATTGCTTTGGCCAGGAACTAGAATGTAAAGAGCCTGATATACAAAGCTTTGTTGAGAAAATTAAGAACGTAAATAAAACACAAATTACAGATGTGGCTAAAAAAATAAATATAAACACGATATATTTTTTAACAAGTAATGAATAAGAGAAAGGAAAATTCTATGAAAATAGTAGAGAACAAAAACATAAAAGAAAAATGCTATATAGAAAAATTAGAAAACGGCATGGAAGTACTAATAATACCCAAAAAAGGTATTCAAAAAAAGTATGTAATGTGGACTACAAAATTTGGCTCTATAGATAATAAATTTGTAACAACAGATACAAATCAAGAAATAGAAATACCAGATGGAGTTGCACACTTTTTAGAACACAAAATGTTTGAACAAAAAGACGGAACAGATAGCCTATATACATTAATGGCACTTGGTATAGACGCAAATGCTTATACAACAAATGACCATACTGCATATTTGTTTGAATGCACATCTAATTTTTATGAAGGATTGGATGAACTTATGAACTATGTTCAAAACCCATACTTCACAGATAAAAATGTGGAAAAGGAAAAAGGAATAATTGGGCAAGAAATTGGTATGTATGATGATGATCCGGGATGGCAATTATACATTGGTGCGATGGATTGCCTATACAAGGCAAACCCGGTAAAACTTGATATAGCTGGAACGGTAGAGAGTATAAGTAAAATAACACCAGAAATACTGTACAATTGTTACAATACTTTTTATCACCCAAGTAACATGGTATTTATTGCAGTAGGAGACTTGGAACCGGAAAAAATTCTAGAGGAAATAAAGAAAAGATTAAAACCACAAGAAAAAAGAGAAGAAATAAAAAGAATCTATCCTACGGAGCAAAAAGATATTAATAAAAGATATGAAGAAAAAGAAATGGAAGTAAGCCTTCCTCTGTACATGATAGGAATTAAAGATGATCTAGATGGAAAATATCAAGATGTGGTAAAAAGACATATTGCAATAGAAATAATATTAAATATGCTAATAGGTAAAAGCTCAAAACTATATAGCCAACTATATAAAGAAGGTTTGCTAATTGCAAAACCAGATTTAGATTACGAATTTTCAAAAGAATATGCCCATGTGTTAATAGGTGGGCAGTCAAAGGATCCAAAAGAAATAGAAAAAAGAATAAAAAAAGAAATAGAAAAAATGAAACAAGAAAAAATCGATACAGAATATTTTGATAGAATAAAGAAAAAAATATATGGAGATTATGTAAGCGAATACAACAATGTTGCAGATATAGCAAGAATGTTCATTCAAGACAATGTTAAAGGAATAAACAGCTTTGAATATTTAAATCAATTTGAAACAGTTGACGAAAAATATATAAAAGAAATACTAAATGATGTATTTAAAGAGGATAAAATGGTAATGTCTGTCGTAAAAAGCAAAAAGTAATCAAATAAGGTAAAAAAATACTAAAAAATGTAGTACGAAAAATGGCGTAAATGCCTGAAATTCAGGCAAAAAAATGTTGACTTGTATAGATAAATGTGGTATTTTATATTGTAGAGATAAAATTGTAACACAGAAAATATGTAGAAAGTTAGAAAACAGAAAATACAGTAGTAAAAGAACGAATAAACTCATTTTACAATTTTACTTATCGAAATAGAATGAGAGGTAAAAGAAATGTTAAATGAAGAAATTTGTAAACTAAGAGAAAAGCTCAACAACAGTATAATAGAGGGAAAAGATTACAGTATAGTATACCAGCTTAGTATTGAGCTTGATGAATTGATTGCAAGATACTATAAACTAGATACACAATCAGCAAAAACTCAAAAAGCATGAGAAAAATAAATAAAAAATGTTGACTTATAAAAAAATATTCTATATAATAATTTATGTAGTAAAAGTGTTACAAGAACTATATAAATGAAAAGAGAGAATATATGGAGAGAAATTTTCGAAGAATGTGCATTATTACCCTTATTATGTTAATGCTTTTTATTCCAATGCTTTCTGGCAAAGCTTATGCAGCTGGTGAACCTCAAGGCGGAATAGGAGACCCCACAGATTATGATCCGAAAAATTCAGATTACGATGTGCCAACAGAGGTGACAAATATTGCTGGAACGATAATATCAATAATCCAGACAGTAGGAATCGTATTGGCAGTGGTTGTAATTGTTATTTTAGGAATAAAATACATAACAGGCTCTGTTCAAGAAAAAGCAAATTTCAAGGCAACAATGATACCGTACTTAGTTGGAGTTGCGTTACTTGTAATTACACCGACGATTGTTAGAATAATATATGACCTAACAACTCAGGCAATAGAATAGATTTCATAGTAAAAGTTGAAAAAATTTAAAAAATAGTGTATAATTGAAATAAGTATGGAAAAAGAAGGTAATGCCAATGAGTAAAACGTATAAAATAATAATCTGCATAATAGCAGCATTTATATTAATAGCTACATTGCCTAATTTCTGTAAGGCTGATGATTCCATTGGGGATATTATAAGTAGAGGTGACGATTTTGTTAATACTGGGAAAGACCAAAGTTCTCCAGTTGGGCAAGATACAATAAAAAGTAATTCAAGCTTTATTTATAATACACTCTTAACAATAGGAATAATTGTAGCTCTGATAGTGGGAATGATGATAGGCATAAAATTTATATCAGGTTCTCTAGAAGAAAAAGCTCAAGTAAAAGAAGCGTTGGTTCCATATATTATTGGATGTGTAGTAATATTTGGCGCATTTGGTATTTGGAAATTAGCAGTAACAGCATTGAGCACATTAGAATAGTTTTTAATATTCTCTAAAAAGAGATCTTAAAATAAAAAAGAAAAATAAGGAGGAAAAATATGAAAAAATCAGTTAAAATAATATCAACACTAATTTTAGCAGTTATGTTAGTAATGAGCATAGCAAGCATAGCTATTGCAGCACCAGATACTGACAGAATTATAGGAGATATAGAAAATGGTGGTAATGGTACTGATACGAGTAAAATAACAACAATTGGTGGAAACGTAGTTAATATAATTCAAGTTGTTGGTATAGTTATAGCAATTATAGTTCTATTAGTTATAGGTATAAAATATATAATTGGTAGTGCAGAAGAAAAAGCTGAATACAAAAAAACAATGATTCCTTACATTGTAGGAGCATTACTAATATTCGCTGGAACTTCAATTGTAAAAGTTATATTCCAACTTGCAAACCAAGTTAAGGCTTAGTTTAAAAAATATATGTTACATATATTACAAAATAATTACAAAAAAATTAAAAGTGCATAAAATGCACTTTTTTTCGTATTTATGTTACATTTTTCTTAAAAATATGTTATACTCATTATATAAGTATAATTATGATATAAACGGAGGAAAAATATGGGAACATACAACTTGCCAAGAAATGTAAAAGGGGAAGGAAGAATATTATTCATATTCACGCCTAAGAGTATGATATATGCAGCAATAGGTGGAGGAATAGGGCTTATATTTTATTTAATATTTAGTATGATGAAATTAAACTTTGTTGGAATTATTCTAATTGCTGTATTTGCACTAATTGGTTATGCAGTAGCAATGCTTAAAGTGCCAAATATAGGAATACTAAAAGCAAGTAAAGTGGTTGCCGGAGAAAACTTAGACGATGTAATAAAAAGAGCAATACTATTCAAAAGAAAAAAGAACAAAATTTATGTGTATGATAATAAGGAGGTAGAAACAGATGATAAACAATAGTAGTACAAGTATATTAACCATTATATTATATATAATGCTAGCTATAATGTTTGCACTATTAGTAGCATTAATATTTGTGTTTTTAAATACAAAAATAAAAGAAAAACAGCAAGAAGAAAAAAATATAAAAGATGACGGAAACAAACCAGTTTCAAAAGAAAAAACAAAAACATTCACAGTAAATTCAATATTTGATTTTATGGAATTTGATAAAATAGAAGATAATATGATAATTCAAAAAAATGGAATGAGATATGTAATGGTTGTTGAATGCCAAGGAATCAATTATGATTTAATGTCTCAAGCAGAAAAAGTGGCTGTGGAAGAAGGGTTTGTTCAATTTTTAAATACATTATCACATCCAATACAAATATATACACAAACAAGAAAGATAAATTTGGAAAGCAGTTTGCAAACATACAAAGCGGAGGTAGACAAGGTAGAACAAGAATATCAAAGACAAACACTAAGATACAGACAAATAATGCAATCTCCAAATGCTACAGAAGAACAAAGAAAAAAAGCATTATATGAATATACAAAGCAAAAAAACCTATATGAATATGGAAAAGACATAATATATAACACAGAAAAAATGAGCTTAAACAAAAATATATTAAATAAAAAATATTATATAGTAATTCCATATTATGTAGAAGAAGTTGGAGATTATGGTAAAGAGGAATTAAGAGAAATTGCATTTTCAGAATTATACACAAGAGCACAATCTATAATAAGAACATTAAGCACATGTGGAGTTCTAGGAAAGGTAATGTCTTCAACAGAGCTTGTAGACTTATTATATGTTGCATATAACAGGGATGAATCAGATGTATATGGAGTAGATAAAGCAATAAAAGCTGGATACAATGAATTGTATTCAACAGCGCCAGATTACATGGACAAAAAAATGAAAATATTAGATGAACAGATTACAAAAGAAGCAATGAACTTAGCAAACGAAAAGGTAATAGAGGCTCAAACAGAAAAACAAAAAGAATACGAGAAAAAAGTAACAGCAAAAGAAGATATAATAAACAACTTAGCTCAATTAATTATAGAGCAAAATGAAGCAATGCTTGGTAAAGATATAGCTGAAAAATCAAAGGAAAAAGTTAGAAGGGAGAAGAAAGCCTAATGTTCAAGAAAAATAAAAAATCACAAATAGATGATTTCAATATTAGAAATGATTATTCAAGTGATGAAGAAGTTAAAATACTGCATAAAAAAACCATAAAAGAGCTGATTGCTCCATCTGGAATAGATGCAAGTAACATTGACCATTTGGAAATAGCTTCAAACGTAAAAAGATATGCAAGAAGCTTCTTCGTATCAGCCCTACCAAGAATGTGTACATTCCCAGAAATATTTAGAGATATGTACATGTTTGGAGATATAAATACGTCAATATACATAAACCCAGTAGACGAGGCAAAATCACAAAATGATTTAAATAGAACAATTAATGAGCTAGAAACAGAGAGAATTGTTGCAGCTGATAGAGGAAATATAAACAGAGAGAGCAGCTTATCACAAAAAAGGTATGAGGCAGAAGGATTAAGAGATGAAATTGCAGCAGGATATAACAAATTATATGAAGCATCAGTTATATCAACTCTATTTACATACAATTTAGAAGATTTAGATAGAATGACTAAAATGTTATCAGCAGAAATGTCAAAATCATTAGTTGGAATAAAAAGTGCATGGGCAATGCAGGAAGAGGCATTCCAGAGTAACCTGCCATTAGCACAAAATAAAATAAAAAAGACTCATACATTTGACCGTAGGTCTATGGCAACAGTATTCCCATTTACAACATCAGAAGTGGGACATACTACAGGAATACCACTTGGATTTAACAAACAAACTGGGGTGCCAATACTTTTTGATAACTTTCATAGTTCACTTTCAAATTATAATATGGTTATATTTGCAAAATCTGGAGCTGGTAAGTCTGTAACGATGAAGACATTAATTTCAAGGTCTGCAGTACTTATGGGCATACAAAGTTTAGCCTTAGATGCAGAAGGAGAATACAGTTTAGTTGCAGAAAGTTTAGGCGGAGTAAATGTTGTGCTAAGCCCAAATTCAAAAACAGTAATAAACGTATTTGATATTGAAACAGAAATAGGAAAAGACGAAATAACAGGAAGAGAGAAAACCATATTAAATGTAGAAAACAAAGTAGAAGATGTCACCCAAGCTTTATTAACAATGGCAAGGGGAAGCACACGAAGTGCAGAGGTAAACGAAGTTACAAAACAAATAATAGCAGAGACTGTTGCACAGGAATATGCTGCTTTAGGCATAACCAATAATCCAGGAAGCTTATATGAAGCAGGAGAAAGTGGAAGTGGAGATATTCTTGGAAGAAGTAAAAAGAAAATGCCTACAATAGGGTCATGGTATAAAAGGCTACAAAAAAATGCAGAAATGAACCAGAACCCAGATTATAGATTCCATTATAGCTATTTATTAAAAGTTATGAAACAATATATAAGAGAATATGATGGGCAGATGGCATATTTTGATGGACAATCAACATTTGACCTATTAGATGGAACACTATTTATAAACTTAGATATATCACAATTAGAAGAGAGATTTGCAAGACCACTTGCACAGCAAATATTGCTATCTTGGATTTGGGAAAAATATGTAAAGAAAAACAGCGAAGATAGAAGAAAAGCTGCAAAAAAGAGAGTATTAGTGGATGAAGCATGGATGCTGTTACCATATCCAGAAGCAGTAGATTTCTTAAATACGATGGCAAGACGTGCAAGAAAAAGAAATGTATCACTTGCAATAATCTCACAAAGATTCCAAGATTTTTATGAAAAACCAGAAGTACAAGCAGTACTTACATCATCAGATACAAAATTGCTGCTTGCACAAGATAAAGCCGAAATACAGTACGTAAAAGAGGTATTTAAATTAAGCGAAGGAGAAGCAGGATTTTTAACCACGTGTAACAGAGGCGAAGGATTATTAAAAGTTGGAGCAGATACAGCAATATTGCAAATAACTCCTACAGCAAAAGAATTTGAATTTGTGGAAACAAACCTAAACAAACTAATGCAAAACAATCAGAATAGATCATAAAAAAGGAGGAAAAAATGCAAACCATAAAGAAGAAAAAAATAATGCAAACAATTATGATACTGCTCGTAATTTTAACCTTGTTCAACTTTATAATGCCAAACTTTGTGTACGCAGCTGAAGATCTGAAAAACAAAACCGTACAAGAGTGTATAGAACTTGATGAAAAATTAGAAAACAAAATTCTTCAAAATGTGAAAGGTAAGTTGGGTAGTGGATACTCAGATGAAATGACTAAAAATCTCATTGAACAGTATAAAAATGATAGTGATGTCATAAGTGTAAATTTAAAAAAGTATTCAATTACTGAAATGAATGACCTTGGAATTGATGACCCATATGATATAGATTCAATAATTGTAAACACAACAAAAATTGTCTCAAATATTGCCGAGAGTAATAATAACGATGATGATGAGGCAAGTGCTGATGGAAGCGATAGATTTTTTGGAGTACTATTATCTCCAATTAACGGATTAATAGCAGCATTGGGAGATACAATAAACACTTTTTTTAGAAAAAGCATTGTTGGAGATAGAACGTCATATGATAACAATAGATTTTATAAATCAACAAGATCTGGAGATTCTGCAGAATATTATATTGCAAAAAATGCACCAAGTACGGAAGAGGATGAAAACCTGCCAAGTGTATACATAAAAAGAAAAAATGGAGGAATAGATAAATCAACTGTTTCAGTGAGTGGAGGATTAACATACACTGTTGCAGCAATTGATTTTACACCAGCAGAGATATTTGCTGGAAGAATTTCTGCATTAAATGCAAATTTTTTCAAAACATCAGATGATTACAGTGATTTAATGGGAGGCACCAACAAATCTATTGTTAATAAATTAAAAGATGTGGTTAGTCAATGGTATGTTGCAATAAGAAACATTGCAATAGTTGGATTAATGTCTGTTTTGATTTATATGGGAATTAGAATTGTAATAAGTTCTAATTCGAATGATAAAGCAAAGTATAAACAAATGCTGGTTGATTGGCTTGTAGCCCTATGTTTGATATTCTTTATGCACTACATTATGGCTTTTGCAATGACTATGTCTGAGCAAGTGACATCAATGATTGCAGGAGAATCAACTAATGGGCCATTTAGCCAGTGTATAATTAAATTGTATGATGAAAAAGATGCAAATGGTGACTACCAGGTTATAGCAAATAGACAATGGAAATCTAACTTTATAAATGTTGCAAGAATGAAAATGCAGTATGACAATGCTACAACAAAATTGGGATACACAAGTATATATATTTGCCTTTCAGTATATACTGCATATTTTACAATTGTATATTTAAAAAGACTATTAATGCTGGCATTTTACACAATGATAGCTCCAATGGTAGCATTAACATATCCAATTGATAAAGTTAAGGATGGAAAAGCACAAGCATTTAATTTCTGGTTTAAAGATTACACATTCTATGCGTTTTTACCAGTACTGCATATGTTATTATATAGAATTTTGGTACAATCAGCACTAGATTTGGCAGCTCAAAATATGATATATGCAATTGTAGCTATGGCATTTATTGTGCCAGCTGAAAAAATATTTAAGAAAATGTTTAATATTAGTGGTAACACAGAAGAAAGAATGGGAAGTTTTGCCGGAGGAGCAATTGCAAGTTCGTTATTCCACGCACTTGCAAAACCACCAAAGCCTCCAAAAGGAGAAAAAGGTGGAGAAGGTGGAGAAGGTGGAAAACCACCAAGAGTTGTATCTGCAGATGATAATGCAGACTATAATGATCTATTTGGAGGAAGCGCTAATACAGCGCAGAGTCAAGGTGCACAGAATAATGAAGAAAGGGCAGGTGGCAATAGCCAACAAAATGATTCAGTACCTGATGCTTTAGATGATCCTAACAGCAGCCCACATCAAAATGATGATGAGAGACAGGGTACTCCAAGTAATGATGAACAGGATAATAGCTTTGAAATACCAATTAGTGCTCCAGAAGAAAATAATGGTGCTGGTAGCCCGGCTCGAACACCGGACACTACTATCCCACAAAGGAGATCATTCTGGAATAGGGTAGGAAATACTAACCTTGGTAAAGCTGTAGGACGCAGATATAAGAGAGCTGGAGGCCAAGAAGGAATACAAGAAAGAATAGCTAAAGGAATAGTAAAAGGAACTGCAAAGGGAGCAGGTATGGCATTGGGAGCAGCTGCATTTGGAGCAGTTGGCCTTGGAATTGGAATGGTAGGTGGAGACTTATCAGATGCTTACAAAGGATTATTGGCTGGCGCAACTGCGGGTGCATACACTGCTAATAGACTAGGTGCGGCAGCAGGAAGAGTTATACCAAAAGTAGGCGCGTTCGCATCAGAAGTACGTTACGGAAGTGCGGAAGAAGCTTCAAATGTTAAGGCAAGGAAAGCATATATGTCAGATGCAGAAAATTTAGACAGAATAGCAAGAAAACATCCACAGTTTGATGCACAGCAAGTTCAAGAATTTGCTGGTAGAGAATATGATATGATGAGAGATGCAGATGTAACAGATGTTAAGTTAGCAGAAAAAGCATTAAAGGTAGAGGATGTATATAGGGAAGTTGGCTTAAGTGCTGAAGATGCACATATTCGTGCTGCACAAGTATTAAATGGCGCTAAAGAATTTGATAAATCTACATTTAAAGATGCAGAAAAGAGAAGGAGTGCAGAAGAGGCTAATATTCAAAGCCTTATGAAGAATAAAGGCTACTCGAGAGAAGAAGCAGCAAGAAGGACACAAGCTGGATTTGATGAGATTGAAATGATATATAGTTCACAAGCGCGTGAAAGATATAAAAGAAATGCTGAAAGACGTCCAACCAGAATCAATAGATCAGATAATGGTTAAAACAATAGCCAAAATAGTAGCCAAAATAATAGTCAGAATTAAAACTAAAGAATTTATGAAGCCAAAGCATTAAACTTTGGCTTTCTTTAAAATAAAGAGAGGAGCAGGCTATGTTGAATAGTATAATTAGATTCTATAATTTAAATAAAGGAAAAATTTGGAGAATTATAATTATTGTAGTAGCGATTATATTGTTAATACAAGTTTTAAATTCAATTGCAAAAAAATCTAGAGAAGAGAGTTCTAATGTTGTAAATGATGAAACTAGTAATAAAAGCCAGACAAGCTCAAAATCCCCAAATATAATGCAAACTCAAGTTTCAACTGGTGGAAGTGATGTATCTAAATCAGATGCTAGAAACAATCAAATGCTAATTGCAAATTTTGTTAGTTATTGTAATAATAAGAGTATAACTGATGCGTATAATATGCTTAGTGAAGAGTGCAAAAAAGAGTTATTTAGTACAGAAGATGAATTTAATAATAAATATCTGAAAAAAATATTTACCAATAAGAAGGACTATAACATTGAAGCTTGGAAGAATACATCAGTAGGAGTAACATATAGGGTAACATATGTTGATGATATTTTATCAACAGGTAAAGTTGGAACTAATACAGAAGATTATATAACAGTTGACGGCAATGGAAAACTAAATATATTTAGATTTATTGGATCAGAAAAATTGAATAAAAGTGCTTCAAATGATATTGCAACAATTCAAATACTTGATAAAGTAGTATATGATGATTATGAAAAATATAGTATAAGAGTTACAAACAATACAAAAAATACTATAATGATAAATAGAAAAGAAGACAATGATGGTATTTATACGGTCTATTCTGGAAGTAGTGAAAAATATTCTGCATTTATAAGTGAAATTTATGAACAAAACCTTACAATAGAAGCAAACCAAACTAAATACTTAAGCATAAGAATAAATAAATTGTATACAGGAGATTCTGCAGTGAAAAAAATGGTGTTTTCTGATATAATAAAAAACAAAAAAGAATTTGAAAAATATGAAACAAAAAGTTTATATACAGATGTATCAACAATAGAGATGAATTTTTAAAATAGGAGATTGATATGAGCCCAGAAGATAGAAATAATGAAGATAGCAATAGCATAGAAGATTTAAGCAATGATAAAGCCATTCAAGCTGTGGGGGGTGCTGGTAAGTTTGCAGCAAACAAAGCCAAAAATGCAGTTCAAAACTCAATGAAAAAGAAAAAAGAAAAGGCTAAAAATAAAACCAAAAATGGTATTAAAAGAAAGATACTTTTAACAGTAGCTCCTTGGATTGGTGGCTTTCTGGCAATTTTATTATTAGCTGGTTTCGTGATTGTAGTATTAAAAGGGATAAGTAGTGCCATTTCAAAAGGCGTGAAAGATCTTGGCTCATCTTTTGTGTCTATTGCTCAAAATGATTATTTGGAAAATGGAATAAATATTCAAGATGAACAAATTAATAGCTTGGTAAGTGCAATAGAATCTCAAGGGGTAACTTTGGAACAGCTTAATATATGTGGAGATATAGACTATACCAAAGATATGAATAATCCTGAAAATATAAAGCAAAGAAATAAATATTTAAAACAATTTTTACTAGCAGAGCTATGTACCCAATATCCATACATGGGAATTCAGGAAGATGAAAATCATTATAATGGAATTATAAAAATAAAAAGAGCTGCAGAAAGCAGTGATGGAACTTCAAGCTCAGATATGGAATATGTAAAAAAAGATTTTTTTGATGCAATGGTTAAGGCTATAAATAGTAATAATATATCAAGTGGAGATACCGTAGATGTTTCTAAAATAATCCCAATAAAAACAACAATACAGTCAAGCAGAAGTAATATTGATATACCAGCTGTTGTAATGGCCCCACCTAATCTTAGCAGTTCAATGCCTTTAGTAATTATGTGCCATGGCTTTGCAAGCAATAAAATGGGGGAAAACGAAATTTTTATAAAGCTTGGTAAATTACTTGCCAGCAATGGAATTTTAGCAATATCTATAGATTTTTCTGGATGTGGAGAAAGTACAGAAGTAAGTACAAGCTATACTTTAAATAACATGAAATCAGATATTCAAAAAGCATTGGATTACATGACTTCAACCTATTCTATTGATGCAGGAAAAATTGGAATTGTTGGTCATGGCATGGGAGGAAGACTTGCTTCAGAATGTTTAGATAATATTTCAGCTGCAGCTTTATGGGCACCTGCAAATGGAGATGGAATGTCTGGATTAGAGTTTTTAGGAAACTATGAAGAATTATATCAAGCGTCAAGAACTCAGGGAGAAGTAAATATCCAGAAATATAATTTCAATGTTAGCAGAAGCCTATTTAGCCAAATGCTGAAATCACACCCATTAGAGAAAATAAGTAGTTATAATAAGCCAATTCTTGTTGCATACGATTCGGAAGATATAAATGGTTCTGGAGATGTAATTAGTTCTAATACTGTTTCTGCAATGAGAAATGCAATGCCAAGCCAAGGAATATGGCTTGAATATAGTGATGACCATAATTTTAGCGACCATTACTCGGAATTAATAAATGAAACGGCAAATATGTTTTGCAAAGAATTCCTGGGACATGAAACAGAAAATACAACATTAGAAAATGTATCTGATTTGTTAAAAGATTATACAATAAATGAACTTAGAGACAAATCAAAAAACGTATTTACAGTAGATAATTCTGGAAATTTATATTTTGTAAATTGGAGAGAAGTTGTAGAAGATGGAGTATCTACATATACTGTAACAACTCAATCTGTAAACTATAAAAAAACAGTAGAAAAATTTGCAATGCCAATAGAAGCAACAATTGCATTATGCCTAATAACTCAGAACCCAGAATATGTATATCAGTTTATTGAAAAATACGTGCTTGGAGGAGAAATTGTAATAACTATACAAGATAGCCAAAGAGTAGAAGATTACAAGAGCTGGTATGATTGGAAAATAAATGAAAACACTAAGGTATTTAGGCATGGAGAAGATGAAGATTACGATTACAATGACCCAAAAAGTGACAAAGATACAACTATAGAAAAGAAAAACCAACATTACAAAACTATAGTGACAACAACAGTTGAAAGTACAGCGCAAATTACGAGTGTAAATACTTGGATGGCAAATGAAACAGTTTCTTATACGAATACACAAGGACTTGTTGAATACCCACTAGGGCAAGAAACAGTTATAGAAAATAGAAATGAATGCCCAGACGGATTGCCAGAAGATACAGAGGATGAAGAGGTTACAATAACAACAAACTCATGGATTGATGATAATGGAATAGAGCAAACGCAGGAACACAAACACTGGAAAAAAACTGTAAAAAGATATACACTAGAAAGCTGTACACTTACCCAAGTGGATAAGGCTACTTATAATAAATGGGAAAGAAACAAAATAGATGTTGATACACAGGCCATAGAAAAAAAGGCAAAAGAAATTGTTTCACAATGGAATGAATTTTATAAAATTCCAAATTCAAACAAAAAGGCTGCCGCAGGGGAAGAAATTCTAATAAATAAAGAATTATTTTTAGATATGCTCAATACAGAATCTACTCAAAAGCAATTAGAAATATATAAATACTTAATAGAATTATATAAGAATGGAAATTACAGTATATCTAACTTGGATTTGAGTATTTATGAAGATATAGAATTAAATATAAATGCTATATCTGGAGATATAGTTGTGGATATTACAAAATCAGCTACAGAATTAGTTTTAAGTAAAGCTCAATTGAGAAAAGCTATAAATTCTTGCTATTCAGGAAAGAAAAGAGAAAACTTATTAAGTGCACTTGATGCTTTTTATGATTATGTTCAAATGGAAAAAAAGGTAAATGCTGTTTTCGCAATAGCAATAGCAACAGCAGAATCTAGTTGTGGTACAAATTGGGCAGCAATAAACGAGAGCTCACACAACTGGATGAGCGTAAGAGGAAGCAATGGATGGGCACAGTATTCAAGCTTTGCTGAGGCTACTAAAGCATATGGTGACTTAATAGCAAAACCAAATGGATATTATTTTGGAGCAGGTAAATACACAGTTAGTGCAATATCACAGGTTTATTGCCCTGATGAGCCAGAACATCCACACCAAGCAGAAGATTGGGCTGAAAATGTATCTGGATATATGAGAAAAGTATTTGCTGCTGCGGGAGTAGATATGGATGCTGTAATAAATCAAGGAAATAATTCAGGAGAAAGCTCTGGAACAGATATTACTGTAGATGGAGGAAGCATTGTTCAAATAGCAAAACAAATACATGACCAAATCCATGGATTTAGTTACAAGGCAACTACACAAAGCTTACCTGTAAGAACAAAATATATAGACTGTTCAACATATGTTACGTGGGTACTATATGAATATGGATACAAAGAATTCTCTACATCAATTTCATCAGCTTCATACAGAAATAGAGAATATGTTAAATCAAAAGGATGGCAAATAATAGATGCAAGAAATGCACAAGCAGGAGATATACTTGTATATCAAAGAAGGAGCGATGGTTCAGGGCATGTTGAGATATTTGCAGGAAATGGAGTAGGAATTTACGGTGCCGGCTCAGAAGGCCAAATAAACAGTGAAATAAGCTTTAGAGGAATGTCGATAGATGGAATAATTGGCTGGTGGGACAGAGATGGAGTAGATACATTGTATGCAATTAGAGTTCCAAAGCCATAGTGTAAGGCAACGGAAAACGTAAAGTAAAAATTGCTTTAATATGGTTTTCGTTTAATAAAGCAGAAATGGAGTTTTAAATGAATAAAAGTAAAAAAGTTTTGGTAGCAATGGGAATCGTTGTAGTGTTATTAATTATAATAATCATCATATTGTTAATAAATAACACAAAAAACGAACAACAAAATACAGATATAATAGGTGGAGGAACCTATGGAGATAAAGAGACACAGACTGATAAAGAACTTGTGGGAAACACCACAGTGTTCTTTACAGTTGAAAATTGTATAAATGATTATGTGTCATATATACAGGAGCAGGATAACAAAGCCATATACAATTTGCTAGATGAAAATTATGTTAAAAATAATAAAATTAATATAAACAATGTAAAAGACTATATTGAAAATTTTAATAGCAACGAAATGTTTATTGCCACAAAAATGTATGAACAGCGTAAGGAAAATATAAATACCTATATAGTTGAAGGGCTGAAGGATGACTCTGAATATAACACAAATTTATACTATATAGTTGAATTCGATATTAATAAATCTACGTACAATATAACTCCGCTTTTTGCTAACAATTACAAAAACTTGGACGATATAAATGTTGAGACGGAGGCTTATACCATTAAAGAAAATGAAAACAATGTTTTTAAATATTACAGAATAAGTAATGAGGCAGTTGCAGAAAAATATTTAAACTACTATACAAAATTAGCAAGGCGAAACCCTGAAAAAGCATTTTCCTTAATTGATGAGAACTATCGAAAAGAAAGATTTAAAGATTTTGAAACATATAAAAATTATTCAAATAGAATGTCAAATAAATATGACAATTTGAACATTGTAGGAGATTCTTACGAAGTATTGAGTGATAGTACAAAATATATATTAAAAGATTCAGAAAATGAAGTATATACAATAGTTGCGAAAGAGATAATGAATTTTTCAATACAGCTAGATGATTATACAATAGAAACAGATGAATTTAAAAAATTATATTTATCTGCAACTAATGAAGCAAAAGCTGTTACAAATGCTGAAAAATTCATGAAAATGGTAAATGCTAAAGATTATGAAACAGCATATCAACTTTTAGACGATACGTATAGAGCAAATGTATTTCCAACATTTGATTTATATGAACAAAGTTTAGAAGCAAGCTTTTTTGATAATAATTACTACTCTATAACAGATATTTCTGAGCAGGGTTCGTATTATATAGTAACATTAGATTTGAAAGACAGAATTTCGTCTGCGGCAAATACAAAACAAATAAAAATAATAATTGGATTGCAAGATGGCACGAACTTTAAAATGTCGTTCGCAAATTAAGAAGAATAAAATTATAGCTTTCAGAATATCTTTTTTAAAGAAGATATAATGGGGGCTAGAATATGAATATTTTAAAAAAGAATAGAATAAGTAAAAAGGGGCTAATAATATTATTTATAGCCCTTTTTATTACTTGCTTTTTGGGGATGTTTTCCACAATTTATGCAGATGATGTGGACAATGAGGAGGAAATATCTCAAAATGAGATAAATGAAGTTTCTGCAAACGTGAGTGATGAACCGCTACTAAACTCTAGAAAATGTGTTGTGTATGATAGAATTTCAAAGACAATTATTTATGGAAAAAATGAAAACGTAAAATCAGCAATGGCTTCTACTACTAAAATAATGACAGCAATTGTGGTTCTAGAAAATACAGATTTAAATCAAGAAGTGGTTGTAAGTAAAAAGGCTGGAGGAACAGGAGGCTCAAGGCTTGGGTTAAGAGCAGGAGACAAAGTAAGAATTGAGGATTTATTGTATGGGTTGATGCTTAGGTCTGGAAATGATGCTGCAGTTGCTCTGGCAGAACATGTGGGTGGAAGTGTGCAAGGATTTGCAGAGCTCATGAACAATAAAGCAGTTGCACTTGGACTTAAATGTACACATTTTGTAACACCACATGGATTAGATGATTCCAACCATTATACTACAGCTTTAGAATTGGCAAAGCTTTCAGATTATGCTATGTGTAATGAAAAGTTTGCTAAAATTGTTGGAACAAAAATAGCAACAATAACAGTAAATGGAATGCCTAGACAAATTGCAAATACAAATGAACTCTTAGGAGTGCTTAATGGAGTAGTAGGCATAAAAACAGGTTTTACAAATAATGCGGGAAGATGCTTGGTTACAGAAACAAAAAGAAATGGAATGGACATAATAACTGTTGTTCTCGGTGCAGACACAAAAAAATTTAGAACTCAAGATAGTGTAAAACTAATTGAATATACATGTGCAAAATACAAAATGAAAAACATAGAAGAAAAAATACAGGAAGAATTTGAAAATTGGAAAAATATAAATGCTGGAAGAATATCAATAAAAAAAGCAAAACAAAATGAGAAACTGAATTTAATAATCAAAGAAATAAACATCAAACAACTACCTTTAAAAGAAGGACAAATAGAAAAAATACAATACCAAATAAATTGCTTAACACAATTTGATGCACCAGTAGAAAATAATATAAAAATAGGAACAATTTTAGTAAAAATAGATGAAAAAATAATTGAAAGTATAGATATTGTAAATACAGAAAAAATAGAGAAAAAAACTTGGCAAGACTATTTAAGAGAAATGCTTTTTTATTATAAAAAACTTCCACAAAAAATAATACAAAATTTAAATTAAATTGTAGTAAAATAAAAAGCAATATGATATACTTTAAATATAATAACTAAGAAAATTAAGAAAACAATAATTAAAGGGGAAAATAAATGAAACTGAAGAAACTTTTTAGCATGATAATAATTGAAGTAATAGTTTTATGTTTGCTTGGAATGCCAGTTAATGCAGATGTAGGAAGTTTTGATAGATATGATAGTGGAAGCAGTTCATCTGATAGCTGGAGTTCAAGTGATTGGGGGAGCTCATCTAGTAGTTGGAGCTCTGAAGACTGGGGAAGCTCCGCGAGTTCTAGTTATGGGGGAGGAATAATACTTGCAAAAGATGGGTGGACACTAGTAGGCTTTTTCGTAGCAATTATTATTTTTTCTTTTGTGATAAATTATTTTAAAGAAAAGAGAAGACAAGAACAAAATGAGTTTGATAAGGACATACCACAGGAGTTTTATACATCTGAAATGCATGATGTTCCGATAACACACACAGAAGCTGAAAAAATAAAAAATGTGGACCCATTGTTTTCGGAGGATGACTTTATTTCTTGGACAAAAGATTTATATGTAAAAATGCAGCATGCTTGGACTGCAAGAAAATGGGAAGAAATGAGACCATTGGAGACAGAAAAATTATTTGAGCAACACAGCATGCAACTTCAGGAATTTATAATAAGAAAAAGAATAAATGTTGTAGATCAAATTGCTGTAAACTATGCAACAATATTAGAATTTAGACAAACAGAAGATAAAGATATAATTGATGTAGCATTAAAGGCTACCAAAAAAGATTATATAATAGATGAAAAAACGCAAAATGTTTTACAGGGAAACAAAACACAAGACAGAATTACAGTATATAAAATGACTTTTGAGAGAACCAAAGGAAAATTAACAAAAAAAGGAACTGAAGAATTAGATGCAAAAAATTGCCCAAATTGTGGAGCACCTTTAAAAATCACGTCATCTGGTAAATGTGAATACTGTGGAAGCATTGTAAGTACAGGAATACATGACTGGGTACTTTCAAATATAGAACCACTAAGAAAATAAAATATAGGAGGAATTTTTATGGGATTAATAAAAGCAGCAGGAGCAGCAATAAAAGGAGAACTAAAAGATCAATTTTTAAAGCCGATAATGTGTGAAGATATGGGAAATGAAATACTTATGAAAAAAGTTACAACAGAAGATGGAGTAGTACCAAATGGGAGCAGAATAATTGTAGCACCTGGCCAAGTTGTAGCTCTTTACGATAATGGAAAAATAATAGATGCAGCTGCTGAAGCAGGCACATATGAGTTTAAAACCGAAAGCTCACCATCATTCTTTGGAGGAGACTTTGGATCTGTTTTTAAAGATATGTGGGAAAGGTTTAAATTTGGTGGAGAAATTGCAAAGGAACAGGCCGTATATTTCTTTAACATAAAAGAAATAATTGACAACAAGTTTGGAACGCAAAATCCAATACCATATAAGGATTGGGGACATCCACTTTCAAACCCAAGAACTAATAGCCTAATGGCAATGAGCGTAGAAATTAAATGCTTTGGAAAATATAGCTTTAAAATCATAAATCCAGCATTGTTCATGTCTGAAATAGCTGGAATAAGAGATGTTTATACAAAACAGGATATTACAGAACAAATGAGAGCAGAAGTAGTAGCTGTTTTCCAAAATGTTACTAATAGTTTGGGTGAGGATGATAAAAAAGTTGCAGCATTATCATTACCAAGCCAGACGGATGAAATAAGAGCCTTAATGGATGAGCAAGTATTTGACGAACCAATAAGAAATAGGGGATTAAAACTTGTTACTTTTGTTGTAGAAAGTGTAACATTAACAGATGAATCAAAAGAAAAGATAAATAAATACGAATTAGGAAGTGATGCTTACCAACAAAAAGCAACACTTACAGAAGCATATGCTCAGGCTGTTCAAGATGCAGCAAAGAATGAAGCAGGCACATTCAATGGATTTATGGGAGTTGGAATTGCAAACATGAACATGGGAAACGTGTTTTCTGGAGGCGAAAACGCCGGAATAGGAAACACAAGCGAAAGCTCAAATATAGACCCAAAGACTGCAGAACCAGTAAAAAAAGAAAGCATATGGATGTGCGAATGTGGGCAAGAAAATAAAGGAAATTTCTGCATGAAATGTGGAAAGAAAAAACCTGAAAATAAAAGAACGTGCCCAAAATGTAATGCCGAGTGCCCAGAAGGAGCCAAATTCTGTAGCAACTGTGGAACTGCTATAAATAAATAAAAATTACAAAATCCCTGTGACAGGTAAGTAATAATGCTCCAATTTTAAATTCTTTAAAATGAATAAAATTATGATATTTCATTGACTTTGAAGGTATAATATGGTAAAATAATAAAGCTAGTGTAAAAGCTTTATTATTTTATTTTTATTATAAATAAAAGCAAAACTAGAATAAAAAATAGGAGGTGAAATTTAAGTGCCAACAATTAATCAATTAGTAAGAAAAGGAAGAAAAACAACATCAACAAAATCAACATCACCAGCTCTTCAACATGGATATAACTCTATGAAAAAGAAAACAACAAATAGAAGAGCTCCACAAAAAAGAGGTGTATGTACTGTTGTAAAAACTGTAACACCAAAAAAGCCAAACTCAGCTTTAAGAAAAGTTGCCAGAGTTAAGCTTTCAAATGGTTATGAAGTTACTTCTTATATCCCAGGAATTGGACACAACCTACAAGAACACAGTGTTGTTTTAATAAGAGGAGGAAGAGTAAAAGACCTTCCAGGTGTTAGATACCACATCATAAGAGGAACATTAGATACCGCTGGTGTAAAAGACAGAATGCAAGCTAGATCTAAGTATGGAGCTAAACGCCCAAAGAAATAAAATTTAAGTTATAAGCTGTGTCTAACTGCGTTAACCTTCATCTAAAGATTTCCTCAACATACACACGTATGTCTCGGAAAAATTTTGATTTGGTTGCCTTGTTATACTTGCTTCTAATTTAAATTTGGTCAAAAAATTGAAAAAACAGAAAACTTAGATTATAAAAAAGTGCGTGTAGCTTACTAGTTTGAGTTGATACTTGAATTTAAGATATATAGCACTAAACTAAAGAAGTTTGAGAAGAAGAGTATTAAACTTTTTAGAGTACCGTTAAGATACTTTGGTAAAAAATAAAGTATCAATTTTAATAAGGAGGGAAGAATAGTGCCAAGAAAAGGATATATAGCAAAAAGAGAAGTATTACCAGATCCAATTTATAATAGCAAAGTTGTTACAAAATTAATAAACAACGTAATGCTTGATGGTAAGAAAACAGTTGCTCAAAAAATAGTTTATGATGCGTTTGATATTATAAAAGAAAAAGAGCAAAAAAATCCACTAGAAGTATTTGAAGAAGCACTAAACAATGTAATGCCAGTTCTTGAGGTTAAAGCAAGAAGAATTGGTGGTGCAACATATCAAGTACCATTAGAAATAAGACCAGAAAGAAGACAAACATTAGGGCTAAGATGGTTAGTTACTTATGCAAGAAATAGACATGAAAAAACAATGTCTGAAAAATTAGCCGGAGAAATAATGGATGCAGTAGCTGGAAATGGTGGAGCTTTCAAGAAGAAAGAAGATATGCACAAAATGGCTGAAGCTAATAAGGCTTTTGCTCATTACAAATTCTAAGATTTAAACTATAAGCGTCGGTTAACTTTGTTAAACGGCATCTAAAAATATACTTGACGTACACTCGTACGCCTCAGTTATTTTTGATTCGGTTACATTGTTATACTTGCTTTTAGTTGAAATTTAAGCGTTTTAAATTATGCAAAACAATAAATTATTTAGAAAGGAAGAAAAATTATGGCCGGAGACGGAAGAGAATTTCCTTTAGAGAAAACAAGAAATATAGGAATTATGGCCCACATTGATGCGGGAAAAACTACAACAACTGAGAGAATACTTTTTTACACTGGTAGAACACACAAAATTGGTGAGGTTCACGATGGTGCTGCTACTATGGACTGGATGGTTCAAGAGCAAGAAAGAGGTATTACAATCACATCAGCTGCTACAACTTGTCACTGGTTAGGTAATAGAATTAACATTATCGATACACCAGGTCACGTTGACTTTACAGTTGAGGTTGAAAGATCTCTTAGAGTTTTAGATAGTGCAATACTTGTACTAGCTGCAAAAGGTGGAGTTCAACCACAATCAGAAACAGTTTGGAGACAAGCTGATAAATACCAAGTTCCTAGAATGGCTTATGTAAATAAGATGGATATTACTGGAGCTGATTTCTATGCTTGCGTTGAGCAAATGAAAACAAGGCTAGGTGCAAACCCAGTTCCAATTCAATTGCCAATAGGAGCAGAAGATAATTTCAAAGGTATTGTTGATTTAATAAAAATGAGAGCTTTCATTCATAAAGATGATTTAGGAAAAGACATTGAAGAATGTGATATTCCAGAAGATATGAAAGCAGATGCAGAAAAATACAGAGCTGCAATGATTGAAGCTGCTGCTGAACAAGATGATGACCTTATGATGAAATACTTAGAAGGTGAAGAATTGACAGCAGAAGAAATCAAAAAAGGATTAAGAAAAGGAACAATAGCAAATACAGTAGTTCCAGTAACATGTGGTTCTTCTTATAAGAACAAAGGTGTTCAAGAGCTTCTAAATGCGGTAGTTGATTTCTTACCATCTCCATTAGACATACCACCAATCAAAGGTGTTGATGAAGATGGAAACGAGGTTGATAGAAAGACAGACGACAAAGAACCTTTCTCAGCTTTAGCATTCAAAATAATGACTGATCCTTATGTTGGAAAATTATGCTTCTTTAGAGTTTACTCTGGAACATGTACAACAGGTTCAACAATATTAAATGCTACAAAAGGAAAGAAAGACAGAATCGGAAGAATTCTATTAATGCACGCAAACCATAGACAAGATATAGAGAAAGTTTATGCTGGAGATATTGCTGCAGCAGTTGGACTAAAAGATGTTTCAACAGGTGATACATTATGTGATATAGATCACCCAGTTATACTTGAATCTATGGAATTCCCAGAGCCAGTTATCGATATAGCTATTGAGCCAAAAGATAAGGCAAATGGAGAAAAAATGGGAATTGCTTTAGCAAAACTTGCTGAAGAAGACCCAACATTCAAAACATGGACAGACCAAGAATCTGGACAAACAATCATCG
>CAKOXG010000004.1 GCA_934130025.1 uncultured Clostridia bacterium | reverse complement strand
TTCTTTCCTTTTTCATAACATTCTTTTTTGTATGTTCCAGCAACTGGATGTTGGAATCTTGTTGGGTTTGTAGAGTTTCCTGTTATAGATACATCCACATCCTCATAGTGCATTATTGCAACACCTTCACGAACATCATCAGCTCCATAGCATCTTACCTTTGCTCTTTCACCTATTGAGTAAGGAATCTCCTCTACTATTGTTAATTTTCCTGTATAATAATCAAATTGTGTCTTTACATATGTAAATCCATTAAATCTTGATATTATTTGTGCAGCATCTTTTCCTAAACCATTTAATATAACTTTTAATGGTTCTTTTCTTACTTTATTTGCAGACTTTGCAATTCCAATTGCCCCCTCTGCTGCTGCAAAGCTTTCATGTCCTGCTAAGAAAGCAAAACATTTTGTTTCTTCTGATAATAGCATTGATGCAAGATTTCCATGTCCTAATCCAACTTTTCTATCGTCTGCAACCGAACCTGGTACACAAAAAGCTTGTAATCCTTCTCCTATTGCTTTTGCAGCTTCATGCGCTTTTGTGCATCCCTTCTTTATTGCTATTGCTGCTCCTACTGTATAGGCCCAACAAGCATTATCAAAGCATATTGGTTGTATTGCTCTAACCATTTCAACAGGATCAAATCCTTTGTCTTGGCATATTTTTCTTGCTTCTTCTAAATCTTTTATTCCATATTTATTTAATACAGGCATAATTTGATCTATTCTTCTTTCATAACCTTCAAATGTTACTGCCATTTAAAATTCCTCCTTAAAAAATTTCATTTTTATTATTCTTGTCTTGGATCTATATATTTCACAGCATCAGCATATCTTCCATATGTTCCTGTTGCTTTTTCAATAGCTTCTTTAGGATCCATCCCACCTTTTATGTAATCCATCATTTTTCCAAAATTTAGAGCTTTATATCCTATAATTTGATCATCCTTATCTAAAGCTTGACTTACAATGTATCCTTCAGTTACTTCCAAATATCTTGGTCCTTTTAATGATGTAGAATAGATTGTTCCTATCTGAGATCTATGACCTTTTCCTAAATCTTCAAGTCCAGCTCCTATTGTTAAACCTCCTTCTGAAAATGCAGATTGGCTTCTTCCATATACGATTTGTAGGAATAATTCTCTCATTGCAGTGTTTATAGCATCGCAAACTAAGTCTGTATTAAGTGCTTCTAATATTGTTTTTCCTGTAAGAATTTCTCCAGCCATTGCTGCTGACTGTGTCATTCCAGAGCATCCAATTGTTTCAACAAGCGCTTCTTGTATTACTCCCTCTTTTATGTTTAATGTTAGCTTACATGCCCCTTGTTGTGGTGCACACCATCCTATACCATGTGTTAAACCTGATATATCTTTAATTTCTTTTGCCTTTACCCATTTTCCTTCTTCTGGTATTGGGGCTGGGCCATGATTTACACCTTTTGCAACTGTGCACATTTTTTCTACGTCTTTTGAATAAATCATATTATTTGCTCCTTTCAAATCAATTAATATATGTGTTACCTTTTAAGCAACATGTATATTATATTACATTGTTCTACATTTTTCAATTTTTTTAGACCATTTTTATGATTTTTTTATTAATATAATTTACTTTTTCAATTTACCTTTTTTATTAATGTATGACTTTTACTTTGTAGCACTCTCCCTATATTAATATCCTGTTCTTGGTAGCTTTTTCTCTTTTTTTATGTTGTATACGATTGAAATAGCGTCATCTTCATTACATGCTTTATATTCTTTGTTATAAGCTTCCAATATTGTATGATTCTTTATTTCTGTATCATCCTGCACTCCGTCATTTACCATCATTATTATATGAGGTTTTTCAATGCTTGAAAAATCTTTTTTTACATCCCCAAATACAATTTTTACTTCTGTTATTTTTTCGTCTTCATCGAGGTGTATATTTGATACATCTATATAATTATTACTTCTACCATCAATATTTTTTTCTATAACCATATAGTCATCTTTTTGGTTTGTTTTATAATATATACTATATCTCACATCTTGATTATATGTTCCCGTTGATATTTTTGTAATTCTCGCAAAATCCGTAGGCAAGATATCATACCATGTAAAATCTGTTAGATCAGTATTTCCTGTGTTTTTTATAGTGAATTCAAAATCAATTTCTTCATTTGACGATACTGTATTTCTGCATTTCTTCGTTATTTTCACATCTGGTTTTTCCGCTTTATTAGTTATATTTACTGTAACAATTTCGTTGTTTTCCTTAATTTCCGCTGTAATTTTTTCATTATTTAGGATATACCATTTTGCAGTTTCGACTTCTTGAATATGATATGTTCCTTTGTCTAATTTTGATGTAATCGCTTCTCCATTTTTATCAGTAATGATCTGCTCAATAAATTTATTGTCTCTATCGAATATATTGAATTTTACACCTTCTATTGCACTTCCAGCTTCTTTGTTTAAAATTTTATTATAATCACTACTTGTTTTAATCAACTTTATGTTTCCTTTTATTCTCTCATTTTTTACTTCTACATTAGCAATTTTATCCTCTTCAATTTTAACCTCTATTTTTTTATCTAATAATATATGAGATTTATCTGTTTCTATTTCTTGTATATAATAAGTACCTATTGGGTATTCTTTTGATATTGCCTGTCCAAATGAATCAGTTTCAAGTTTTTCCAGGATATTTCCTTTAGCATCTAATAAATTAAATTTTACATTAGCAAGTTTAATATTTGTATCTTCATAGTCCATTTTCTCTACTTGAACTCTACCCTTTTTCTTTGTATTTTCTATTTTCAATTCTAAAGTTTCATTCGAGGTTATTTTTATTTCTTTATCTTCAATATTCTTGTACTCTTCCCTTGGCTTTGTTTCTTTTACTGTATACATACCTATTGGAATATCTACTATTTTTGCTTCTCCTTTTTCATCTGTTTTTAGAGTTGCTATTTTCTCATTATTTTCATTTATAATATCAAATTCAACATCTGATATTGCTTCATTGCTTTCAGAGTCAACTTTCTTTATAATTAGACTGCCATTTTTTCTTGAGTTTTCTATTGTCAATGAGCTCTCTTCTTTATAGTTTAGAGAAATTTCAAATGGTGATTTACTTAAAATATGATCATCGTCAGTTTTTATTTCACTTATTATGATTCTACCTTGACTTAAATTATCTAGATTTATTTCTCCATTCTTATCGGTAGTAAAGTTTCCTATTTTTTCTCCATTTTCATATTTTAACTCAAAAGTAATGTTTGGCATTGCTTTTTTACTTATTTCGTCTACTTTTTTTACCTTTAATTTTGATGTTTTCCCGTTTATATTAAATTGTAATATCCCATTATCAATTTCCTTTTCATCTGTAAGAAGCATATAGTTTTGTTTATTTTCTTCTTTGCTGTTAGCACGGTAAACTGGGAAGGAATCGCTTATCATTTGATATGAAACTTTTACATTACAATTTTCTATAATATTTTTTTTAGGAATCATTACCTTTATGTAGTCACCACCATTAAAAGTTGTTTTTGCTTCTCCATTTTGGTTTGCAATATAAGTACCTTCTGGTGCGCCTTCTAATTTGTCTATTATTATTTTTGAATTCAAACTTGTATTAGTTATTCTATATGTTTTTGAATAATACTCCTTTTTTACACTATCTTGTTTAAATTCTGCAAAGTCTTCTATTTGAGCTTTTTCCATAGTTTGGTTAGTTTGATTATATGCAATATCCACCAATTTGTACATTGCATTTAACACTTTTCTTCCCCTTCTTTTAATTTCGTCTAAATCTTGTCCATTTATATCCGTTTGGCCTGCTCTCATATAATAATTTATCTCTTCAAGCTTTCTATTTCTAATTATCCAATATACAGCTTGCTTAGTTGCAAAATAAGCATCATCTTCTGTTTCCACATTCATATCTTCTTTACTTACATTAGGGTATCCGTTTTTCAGTATTCTCCAAATTCTAGGATCATCTAATTTTGATACGACTGTTGTATCATAGCTTTCTACTTCATTTGGAAGATACCCCACACCATCCAAATCTGGATCCATACAATATGCAATTTTCTTTGTTCCATCTTTTGCCGTATAAAACGTTTGTGAATATGTTATATACATCCACTTTTCTCTATTTGTGTTCCAATATTGAACACTATAAAACCCAAGATTTCCTCTACTAATTGTAAGTGTATCTCCTATATTTATATCATTTGCAAATACTTTTATAGATGGCAAAAATAACATTATAATTTGTAAAAATATAGCTATTTTCTTTAAACTTCTTTTTAAAACTTCTTTAATCTTCATGTCTTTTTTCTGATTATTACGCAAATAATCGCTTCTCCTTATATTTTATTTAGGTTTTTAGCTTCCTATAAGCTTATTTAATTTCTGTTGCCTGCAAACATAATCTTTGATTTACTTTATTTTTTATACATGTTATCAGAGTTAATTTATTTATATCAGAACTTTTTAATGGTTCCCAGTCTGTTTCTAGTATTTCTTTTTTATAATCGACTTTATATATACGTTGTCCGTATTGTGTTTGATATTTTATTTCATCTCCTGGTTCCAATTCATTTATTCGTGCAAAATAAGAATGTTCATTGCCTCTATTATGCGCTGCTAGCCCAACATTTCCATCATATTTTGATGTTTCTTCAATATGTCCTATATAATCTTTTAAAACTTCAGTTGTACTTCCTTCTTTTACTTTTCCATTTAAATTTATTTTTTCAATAACTAAACTTCCAATTGTTTCATCGTTTCCTATATTCTCAGTATCTTGTTCTTCATCTACTTCTTCTGTTTCGTCATAGCCATCATCAATTATTTCAATATTTTCCATTTCTTTATTACGTGCTTCTTCATTTTTTATGACATTTTTGTCATATATAACTAAACATGTAATAGAGCCAACTAAAATGACTACAACAAATAAAACAAATAACTTTTTGCTCATATTTGTCAACGCCTTTCTTATTTATTAATTTACGCTCTTCTGTATTATGGATTTTACATTTACGGATTTATTAAGAAAAAATTTTTCTTTCGAATAAAATAATATCGTGATATATCAAAATATTTAACTATTTAAATTATAGCTCGTACGCACTGTTATGTCAATCTTTTTTGTGTATTTTTGCAAATAACCGTTCGTCATTTTTTTACTTTTTTCTACATCATTTCTTAGCTTTTTTATTTTATTTACAATAACATTTAAGATACAACAAAAGAGAGCTTTTCTTTTACCAAAATAAAATATTCTTTATCTGGTATTCTAAAAAGCTCTCTTAATTTTCATATTAATTTATTATTCTTCTGGTTCTATTAAACCGAAATTTTTGCTATCCTTTAATCTATATATAACATTTACTTTTCCAGTATCAATATTAACAAATGTTAAGAATTTATTTTGTGGCTGATCTTCTAATAAAAGTTTTGCATCTTCAGCGCCCATTGGTTTTATTCCATAATATAGTGTTTTTACTATTTCATTTTCAACTTCATGCTCTTCTTCTCTATTAGCTTCTTTTACTCTTATAGAATCTGTCATGTTTTGTTTATCTCTTTTTGTTTTTATTTTTCTTATTTGGCCTTCTAATATATCCATATCTTTATCAATAGAAGCATACAAATCTTTGCTTGCTGTTACAGCTCTACATGTTTCTCCAAATATATTTATTTGCATTTCAGCCACTTGGTCTTCGCCTTCTTTTTTTATTGTTACAAATAAATCTATATCTTCTGAATCGAAATATTTTTGTAATCTTTCAGCTTTTGTTTCAACATAATTTTTTATTGCATCTGTAGCCTTTAGTTCCTTTCCTGTTATTTTTATGTTCATAAAAATCGCTCCTTTCAATTTATCTTAAATTGTTATTATGCCTTGTTGGCAATTTCATTATATATGTTTTTTATTTGTTTTGCAAGTGTTTTAGCTTATTCTTTTTCCCTTAACCTATTATTTGCTTTATGTGGTTTATTCTACATTTGTTATTCTTTATATATACCTCAACCCCATCAACTCTGGTAAGAGAATTTTCCATGTGTTTCTTATAGAGATAATATTGTGCTGCTTTTAGTAAATGCCTTTGTTTTTCCTTAGTAACAGCTTCTATTGGTTTACCATATTTTACACTTGTCCTTGATTTTACTTCTATGAATATTATTTTAGTCTTTTCTTTTGCAATTATATCTATCTCTCCTTGTCTACAATAAAAATTACGTTCCAATATTTCATATCCCTTAGACTCTAAATATTGTGCAGCTAGTTTTTCTCCTAATTTTCCAATCTTCTGGTTTTGATACATTTTCTACCTTCCTATTCAATTCTTTTAAATATATTAGCCTTCGTTTGTACTATAAAACCTTCCATTTCCATATGTGTTAATAAAATATTCACTTCTCTAATACTATTATTAAGCTTTAATGCTATTTCTTCTCTTGATAGTTCCTTTTTTAATATTGAGTACGCCTTTTCATATTGTACAGGAATAGTCTTTATTTTCTTGTTCTTTTCGTCTGTTCTATTTTTCACATCTATTTTTTCTCCATACAAATCTTTTATTAATTTACTTGGACTTGATACAATTTTTGCTCCATTTTCTATTAACTCTATTATTCCAGAGTTGTTTTTTTCATCTAATCCTCTTGGAATACAATATACTTTTTTCCCTTGTTTAAAGGCATACTCAGCAGAAACTTTACTTCCACTTCTATGATTTGCCTCTACAACCAAAACTGCATCTGCAATTCCTGTTATTATTCTGTTTCTTTTGGGGAAGCCTTCCAATAAAGTTTCTTCTTCATCGCTATGTTCTGTAATTATTAATCCATTATTTTCTAATATTCTGTTAAATAGCCAAAGATTGCTTGTTGGATATATATGTTGCAGACCTCCTCCTAATACAGCTATTGTCCTACCTTCTTCTGTAACTGCTCCATCATGTGCAGCAGCATCTATTCCTATTGCTAAACCACTAATTATACATATATTTCTTTTTGACAATTCCTTTGCAAAATACCTAGCATATTTTCTACCATATTCGCTGCATTTTCTAGATCCAACTATCGCTACAATTTTCTTATTATTTAATAATTCTACGTTGCCTAAATAATATAATTTTTGCGGATATTCTCTTATTTTTAGCAATTTATTAGGGTACTCTTTTTCAAAGCATTCTATCTTTTTGCTTTTATTTTTTTGAATCATAATTTCACCTCTAATTTTTCCAATATTTTTTGTCCAAACTCCTATATTGTATTGCTTCTGCAATGTGATTTTCTTCTATGTTTTGACTATTATCTAAATCTGCTATTGTTCTTGCAACTTTTAAGATTCTTGTATAGGCTCTTGCACTTAGTCCTAACTTTTCAAATGCTGTCTGAAGTATTTTATTTGCCATTTTATTTAGTTTACAATATTTTTCTACCAACATTGGTGTTAAATCTGAATTTGAAAAAATTTCGTATTCTTTATATCTTTCCATTTGAATTACTCTTGCCTTATCAACCCTTTTCTTTATCTCATATGATGTTTCATCTTTTGCATTACTACACAGTTTTTTATATTTTACTTTATTTACCTCTACTTGAATATCTATTCTATCTAATAATGGTCCACTTATTTTATTCATATAGTTTGATATTGCTTTTTGACTACATGTGCATTCTTTTTCTGCATTTCCATAATATCCGCAAGGGCATGGATTCATCGCTGCAACTAACGTAAATTTGCAAGGATATACAACACTTCCATTCACTCTATTTATAGTTATTTTTCCTTCTTCTAAGGGTTTTCTTAACAATTCCAATGTATTCTTATTAAATTGCGGCAATTCATCTAAAAATAGCACTCCATAATGTGCAAAGCTAATTTCTCCTGGTGTTGGAGTAATTCCTCCCCCTAATAATGAAGCATTAGTTACTGTGTGATGTGGAGCCCTGCATTGCCTTTTCATTATTATTGGATTTTCTTTTGGAAGATTTCCAACTACACTGTATATTTTAGTTACTTCTATTGCTTCCTCAAAGCTCATTTCTGGCAATATTGATACAAGCCTTTGCGCCATCATTGTTTTTCCGTGAGCCAGGACTTCCTATTAATAATATGTTGTGTCCCCCAGCTGCAGCGACCTCAAATGCTCTTTTTATATTCTCTTGCCCTTTTACATCAGAAAAGTCAAGATATTCTGTTTTATCTTTTTTTATAATTTCATTAATATTTATTTCTGGTGATTTAATTTTAATGTCTCCATTTAACAAGCGTATTGTTTCCTTTATCGTTTTTACTCCTATAATTTCGATTTCTCTTACAATTGAAGCTTCCAAACAATTATCGTATGGAATAATTATTCTTCTTATTCCTAGCTTTTTGGCTTCAACACATATTGGTAATATTCCATTTACTTTATTTATTTTTCCGTCCAAAGAAAGCTCTCCAATAAAAGCATAATCATTTTCTATTTTCTTAATTACACCAAAATTAAGAAGCATTCCAACAGCTATTGGCAAATCAAAATATGAGCCTTCTTTTCTAAAATCTGCTGGAGCTAAATTTACTACTATTTTTCTACTATCAAAACTATAACCAGAATTTTTTATAGCGACTCTTACTCTTTCTTTTGCTTCTCTTACACTTACATCTGGTAGTCCGCACAATATCCCAACATGGCATACCTGCAGAAACATCAACTTGCACATCAATTAAATAGCCTTCCAGTCCACGCAAAGCTATACTCTTTATATTAGATAACATTTTTATTCCTTCTTATTTGAGATTTTATATTTTAGATTTAAAATTAAAATGATGGTAATTTAGATAACAAAATAATTAAAGAACTTAATATTGCTACATCATGTTAAAGATTATAATACACTTCAAGGACAATTTCAAGAAATTTCGTTCGTCAAATTTTACTATTTTTCGACATAGACATAAATTCCAAATATCCTATAATATTTCTACAACGTTTGCCGTAAATAGCTTTATATACATTATCTTATCTATTCTTAAATTCTAATATTTTGTAAATATTTTCTCACATGTAGTACCTTGCCCTTGCTTTTTCATTTTAGCATTACCTATATTTCGTATAAGCTATTAGCTATAATGTAATCTATAACTCCTTTTTTTGTATTATTCTCGACTTCCTTATATTTCCCATCCTTAATTTGATTTCTTATTATACTTGACCTTAATAATTTATTTTCCTGCAATTCTATTACATTAAAATTTCTTTTTAACTTCTTGATATTTTCGTTTTCTTTTATAAATTTTTCTATTTCCTTTTTATTACTTCCAAATATTATAAATTTATATTTTTCTATCATTTTTTCACTATTTTCCCATTTAGGTAATTTTAAAAAGTTGTCTTCTCCCATTACAAAGAAAATTTCTTTATCATTATTTGGATTATGCTTTTTTTCAATCATTTCAAATGCCTGAATTGCAGTAATTTTCTCTTCTTTATTAAGCTCTATATCATCAACGGCAATGTTTTTTTCATCTCTGCACATTATTTTTAACATTTCAAGCCTATATTTCTCATCAATTAGGCCAGGTTTTTTATATGTATTTCCAACTGGCACAAAATAAAATTCATCCGCAAGTTTATTTTGCATAGTTAATCGTGCTATTTCCAGATGTGCAAATGATGGTGGATTGAAACTTCCTCCAAAAAAGGCTATTTTTTTCATTGTAATTGCATTCCTTTCTATGATTATAATTTAAATAAACAATTATTCATATTTTACTTAAGTTAATTTATATTATCATTTATTTTTTTATTTTTCAACACAAAATTTGCTTTATTTTTAAAGAATTTGCGCATTATCCTTGCAAAATTACCGATTTCATGTTACAATAAAATACGTTATATAAACAAACATTAAGGGAGGTGCAAAATTATGCCAAACATTAAGTCTGCAATGAAACGTGTAAACGTTATTGAAAAGAAAACTGCAAGAAATAATATGATTAAATCTGGATATAAATCAGCTGTTAAGAAGTTTGAACAAGCTGTTGAAGCTGGAAATGTTGAAGCTGCAAAAACATTACTTTCTGAAGCAACAAAGAAAATTGACCAAGCTTGTACAAAAGGTGTTATTGTAAAAAATACAGCTTCTAGAAAAAAATCTTTATTATCTAAAAAGTTTAATGCAATGAATGCGTAATATAAAAAATTGTGCACAGTTTTTTATTAAATGTACTATAAAATAGAGGTTCACACCATATTCAGTGTGAATCTCTATTTTATAAATGTCTTTTTAATTCATTAAATATCTCATCGTTTATATCTTTTATGGTTCTTATATTGTTATTTTCTATACAATTTATTTCATACCAATTATATTCTTTTGCAAGTTTACAGGCAGCATTATATGCTTCTTTTAAATATTCTGCATTATTTTCATGAATATCTTTTTTATTATCATGTGTTATTTTATTTTCTCTGTCTTTCATTAATTCTAATGAAAATTTGGGTGGCATATTTAAAAAGAAAACTTCAGTTGGTATTGGTAAACCATACAAATTGAATTCAAAATCCCACAACCAATCTATAAACTTCTTTCTTTCTGCTTCGTTTGTTATCTTGCCAGCTTGATGAACCATGTTTGCAGTGGTGTATCTATCTGCTAATATTATTCCACCTTTTTCAAAGTATTCTTTATACTGAGTTACATATGTAGCATACCTGTCTGCTGCAAAAAACGTGGATGCAATATATGGGCTGATTGCTTTAGCATCTGTACCAAACTCTCCTTCCAAATACATTTTTACTAATGCTGATGATGGACTATCATAATTTGGAAAACTCACCGTTTTAAAGTCTATTTTTTCATTCATCAATCTTTTCTTTAGAGTCTCTAATTGTGTTTGTTTTCCACTTCCATCTGTACCATCTATTACAAACAATTTTCCCATATTTCTTTCCTTTCTCATACCTTTTATCATTCTGTGTACATAGAATAAATTTCATTATCCATTATATTCTTTTTATAAAATTGTGTCAAACCCAAAATTTTAACTATTAATATGGCATTTTTTTACATCTTGATTTTTTTTGCTGGTTATGCTATAATTTTTTCTGATGGTGCATTATTCTAGTGATGCTTTCTATTATGAGGGTGGGGCTAAAAATCCACTAAAGGGCACATCGGTGAAGTTCCTTGTTTGTGCGCGAAATGCCAGTTTTGTGTGCTTTCAGGGAGTAAGGTTTTAGGGTGCTATGTAATGGCATACATACTTTGCCCTACTACCGCGGAGGCTTAAATATATTTACTAATTTTAAGTATAACCTACAAATTTAAAGGAACACTTTAAACAAGTAGCGTAGCCTGTCTTGAGTGATAGTATTGGGATTATTTTTATGAAATTACTATTGCAAAAGGGACTAGTCTTAGAAATGTATTTCAAGGAAAACTTCTAGAATGTTTGTTTCAATCAAGAAGCATAGAATTATAGGGATTAAGGTACGGACTTAAGTGGCAATCTGGCATTCCTATTTAGGAATATTCGCTTTAAAAGGAAACTGCTCGGCAGTAATGCAAAGTAGCGAATAAAGAAATTAGGCTAGACCTCAAACCGTAAAATTTACTTATAATTTTACCATCTTAAATTTTATAAAGTTTTAGTGGCTTGTACGTCACTTTTTTTATTAAATAAATATTTAAGAAGGGATTATATTTTTATGAATAAATCAGACTGTGCCCCGAATGGCACTAAACCAAATGTAAAGAAAAATACTAACAAGACAGATATAAAATGGCTTATATCAGTTTTTATTACTACTTTTATATTGTCTATTGTGTTTTCTTTTATATCAACAAATTCTATTACTAAATTATCAATTTTTCCAGCAATTTTAATTTTGTTGTTTGTTATATTTATTGGTATTGTTTTTGATATTATTGGTGTTGCTGTTACGGTTGCAAATGAACAAGAATTTCACGCAAGAGCAAGTAAAAAAATTTCAGGCTCTAAAACCTCAGTAAAATTGATTAGAAATTCTTCTAAAGTTGCTAATTTCTGTGCAGATATTGTTGGTGATATTTGTGGCGTTTTGAGTGGTGCAATTAGTGCTTTGATTGCAATTAAAATATCAGAACGTTTAAACCTATCTTTTAATTTGCAATTCATTATCAGTGCTATGGTTGCTTCATTAACAGTTACAGGAAAGGCTTTCGGAAAGAATATTGCAAAGAACAATGCAACTAAGATTGTACATAAAGTTGCGGTTGTTTTAAATAAGTTACATTTAAATTTGGATTAGTAGATTTACTTTTTTTATTTAACAGATTCCTTTTAATCTTAATTAAAAAATTCGTATCTATTCTTGAATTAAATAAATGTATTCGTTTTTTGTTAAATGATTTTCATTTATTTTAAAACTAAAAACAGGACTCTTATTTATTAATGAGTCCTGTTTTATATTTTCTTTATATTAATGTTTAATAATATAATCCCAAAATTGTTATCATTATTATGCTCATATAAATAAATGCACAAATTGATACTCCAACTATCCCGGTTACCAGTCCAGCTTTTCCTATCTTGCTTCCAAGCTTTCTTGTTGTATTTGTTCCAAATATTATTGCTAATATTCCAGTTGGAAGGCTTATAAACCAGAATAAATTAAATATTATTGATATTATTCCTAATGGTAAGCTTGCAATCGCCATTGCACTTTTATTTTTTTCTTTTACTTCAATTTTCTCTTCACTCATTTTTTATTTGCATGATTAACTATTTTATATCATTTACATTTTTCATTAATCATGCTCTCCTTTCCCCTTAATTAATCTAAACTTTGCCCATAGTTATTTTAATTTATAGCTTTTTTTATATTTAATTCTGCAATTTGGCTTAAATCTTCTAAATTATTTACTTTTATCATATCTTCTGATATTGTAAATAAATTATTTTCTATCCAAATTCCTCTTATAAGTCTACTTGTGCTGTAGTAATAATTAGATACTGATGTTTTATCATGGTTTATAATTCCTTTTAGTTTTATTCCATCTTCTAAATTTATATTATATACAAAGTATCCTTCTTTTGTGTATTTCTTTCCATAGTTACTATAAGCCTTAACCATGGAGTTTATATCTGTTGTATCTGAATTTATCTCAAAGTCAGATGGATAACTGTTTACGGGAATGGCTAATATTCCCTTTTCCTTAGAAAATAGTAGTGCCTTGTGATTTGTAAGTATCGCTGATGTAGTTCTTCTGTCTCCAATTATCGTTTGCGATATTTGTTTTGGATTGTTTACATCGCTTATATCAAACAATGCCATTTTCATTCCTGTTATAACAGCAGTTGTGCTTGTGACTCTACCTTGAGAGTCTTTATAAACTTTTTCTTCTGTTTGCATTCCAATTCCTATAAGATGATTTTCATCATAAGGATGTAAATATGTGCTATATCCTGGTATTTTTAACTTGCCTAATACTTCAGGGGTTGATGGATTTGATAAATCTATTACATATAGCGGATCCGTATTTTTATAGGTTACCATATATGCTTTGTTTCCCATGAATCTTGTAGAATACATTTTTTCACCTTTTGATAAATTTTCAGTTTCTCCAATTTTGTTCAATTTTTTATCGAATACTACTATTCTTGAGCCTTCACTTCCAGATAGTGCAACTCGTAGATTTTCATTAAATTCATCAAGTGAAAATTGATTTATTGTTGCTCCTTTTTCTTCTGTTTTATTTTTGTATTGTAGACTACCATCTTCCAGAATTTCAAATTTGTAAATTGTTGTATATTCTCCATACTCACTTATTAAATCACCATCTATTAGCTCTTTCACATATCCAATTACACCTTTTTTTGCAAGGACCTTCATATAATCTAAAAATGCATATTTGTTATATTTGTAGTCTGAATTTAATAAATATATTGAATTTTCAGATATGTATGCATTTTCAACATTAAATAGATACATGCTCATTTTTACATTTCCCATTTTGTTTAAATCAATGCTTGAAATTAAAGTCTGATCTTTGCTTTCCATTCCTTCTAGATATTTTATTCTTTCTAATTCAATTTCCTTTTGTCTATTATTTTCATTATAATATGTAACTATTCTATCATCTTCTTTTCTTAGTTTACTAGACGATATTACAAAGAGTTTTCCATTTATACATCTTGATGTATAATACTTTGCATACATGCTGTATTCTTCAACCTTTTTTGGTTCAAATTTATTGCTTATGTCATATATAGATACCATTGTATCTCTCTTGTTATAAGATTCATAATGTGTGGAAATAACAACAAGTTTTTCTCCATAAAGAATTAAATCCTCTGGCACATAATCTTCTTGTGATTCAATTTTAGTTTCAACTTTTAATTCTTCTGGATTAGTCACATTTGTTATTACTACTTTGTCTTCTGATATAGAATATATGTAATTTCCATCTGTTTTTGTAATATCTGCCTCATCAACATTTTCAACCTGAATGTTAGTTGTTGAATAATCTTTCATACTTAAAGATGTAGAGCTATTCGAATTCACAGAATTTATAGAATCTGTTGCACTTTCACTTTTAGAAATGTCAAGACCAATTGTATTGTCCATTACACCATAGGATTTATCATATCTTGGTAATAAAGAACCTCTAATCATCAAAGAATATGGCATTGTTGCCAAAAGCATTGGCATATTACTTTCTTCTTCATATCTTGAATTGTAAATTTCCTCTAATTGTTTTTCAGATTTTATGGATGCAAAATCTGAATTTTCTTTCTTATTTATCATCGTTGCAATTATACCTGCTATAATAATCAGAGCAATAATTACTGCACTCCCTATAATTATTTTCTTTTTTTTCAAAATGAATCCCCTCCTTGTAAAAATTATACAGGAAGTTATTTATAAAATCAATATTATATTTCATTTCTTTACGTTTTACAAAATCATTCATTTTTTATTTCATCTATTTAAAATGATTATATTTATTTTATGTTGAATTTACAAATACAAAAACTAGTCGTCTATACATACTGAACTTAAAAATGCCCCATTTCTTGTTCAGTGCCATAGTTGAACGACTAGTTCTTTTTTTATTAAATTTTAGTGGTATCTTACCACTCTATATTGTATTTTTAATAATATTTTAAATAATGAATTATTCAATGGATAAGACCTGTGTAACCCTGATAAATCTAATCTATTGCTTAAATTTATTCTGTTGTCAGTTAAGTTTTGTATAAATCCGGCATTATCAAGTGCAGTTCTTTCTTCAGCTGTGCATAACCCATATGGATATGTAAATACTTTTAAAAGATTTTCATCATTTAAATTTGTTTGTAAATTTTTATATGCTTGTTCAGTTTGCTCTACCAATACATCTTTATCTACTTCACTATATCTATCATGTGTTAATCCGTGTGAATATATAGAGATAAGTCCACTATCGTGCATTTCCCTTGCTTCATCCCAGGTGTAATATCCTGGAATTCCAACACAATCATCTATCAAAAATGATGTCATTGGGATATTGTATTTTTTTGCTATCTCATACGCATATTTATAAACTCCTGTATATCCGTCATCAAATGTTATTATAAAGCTCCATTTTGAAAGGGCTTTCTTCCCTTCTTTATAGTCCACCAAATCTTGATAAGTTATTGGTTTGTATCCTAATTTTATTAATCCAGTAATTTGCTTTTCAAATCTCTCTACTGTTGTTTGCATGTAGTCATACTCAATTTGAGATTTGTCTTCAACTAAATCGTGATAAACAAATATTGGTATTTGTAAATTCTTCTGTCCAATATAATATGTGTTGTTTACTGTTGCAACTTCATATATTATAAAGCTTGCTATTGCTAAAATTACAGCAAGTACTATTCCTAAGATTATTTTCTTAGTAATGCTCATTTTTATTTTATTATTTGATTCTTCCATTTTTCCTGTGTTAATCCCCTTTATATTATTATTTTACAACAACATTGTAAATTTTGTTTTTTACATAAATTTCTTTAACAATTAATTTTCCATCCAATCTATCTTCTATTGCTTCGTGAACTAATTCTTTTATTTTCTGTTCATCTTCATTCATTGCAATTTCAACTGTTGCACGTAACTTTCCATTTATTTGAATTGGAAGATTTATTGTATCATTCTTTGTTTTTTCCTCGTCAAATGTTGGCCATGGCTCATACGCAATAGTTTCATCATGACCTAATTCATTCCACAATTCCTCTGTAATATGTGGTGCTACTGGATTTAATAATTTCAAGAATCCTTCGGCATATTCCTTTGGAATTACCTCTTCTTTATATGCAGAATTTATGAATATCATCATTTGTGAAATTGCCGTATTGAAACTCATATTTTCATAATCGTTTGTAACTTTTTTTACTGTGTAATGATAAACTTTTTCTAGGTTTTTATTTTCTTGGTCTTTTACCTTTCCAGATTCGTCAAATAGTCTCCAAACTCTGTCTAGGAAGTTTTTAGATCCTCCAATTCCATTAGGATCCCATGGTTTTGCTGCATCAAGTGGTCCCATAAACATTTCATACACTCTAAGTGCATCTGCACCATATTCCTTAACCATATCATCCGGGTTTATAACATTTCCCTTAGATTTACTCATTTTTTCACCATTTGATCCAAGTATCATTCCTTGATGGCGTAATTTTGCAAATGGTTCTTTTACTGGAGAAACACCTTTATTGTATAGATAATTGTTCCAAAATCTTGAATACAGTAAGTGTCCTACCGCATGTTCTGGTCCTCCCAAATATAAATCAACAGGCATCCAATGTTTTAATAATTCATAGTTTGCAAGTTCATCTGTATTGTGTGGATCTATGTATCTTAAGAAGTACCAGCTTGATCCTGCAGAACCTGGCATTGTGCTTGTTTCTCTTTTTGCAGGTTTTCCTTCAAAAGTTGTATTTACCCAATTTGTTGCCTTATCTAGTGGAGATGCTCCTGTTTTAGATGGACTATAGTCTTCAAGTTCAGGAAGTTCAAGTGGTAGGTCTTCATCTGCTAAAGCTCTCATTTCATCATCTAGATAAACTATTGGAATAGGCTCTCCCCAATAACGTTGACGTGCAAATATCCATTCACGTAATTTATAATTTACTTTTTTCTTTCCTATTTTCTTGCCTTCAAGCCATTCAATCATCTTGTTTATTGCATCTTCTTTGTTTAATCCATCTAAGAAATCTGAATTAATATGAAGTCCGTCTCCAGCATAAGCTTCCTTAGAAATGTCTCCACCATCAATTACAGGAATTATCTCTAATCCAAATTTTGTAGCAAATTCATAATCTCTTTGGTCGTGTGCAGGAACAGCCATTATTGCTCCTGTTCCATAAGTTGATAAAACATAATCAGAAATCCAAATTGGAATTTTCTTACCATTTACAGGGTTTACTGCATAGCTTCCTGTGAATACCCCTGTTTTTTCTTTACTTAATTCCGTTCTTTCTAGGTCAGATTTAGAAGCTGAAAGTTGGATGTATTCTTCAACTTTTTCTTTTTGCTCAGCTGTTGTAATTTCTTTTACCAAGCTATGTTCTGGTGCTAAAACACAGTATGTTGCACCAAACAATGTATCAGGTCTTGTTGTGAATACTGTAAAATTGTAATCAGTATCTGCAACATTAAATATTACCTCTGCTCCAACAGAACGTCCTATCCAGTTTCTTTGAATTTCTTTTGTAGATTCTGGCCAGTCAATTTCATCAAGACCATTTAATAGAATATCTGCATATTTTGGAATATCCATAACCCATTGTTTCATATTTTTTCTAACTACTGGGAATCCACCTCTTTCGCTCTTTCCATTAATAACTTCATCGTTAGAAAGAACACAGCCAAGCCCTTCACACCAGTTTACAGGCATTTCGACAAGCTTTGCAAGTCCATCTTTATATAATTGTTTAAAAATCCACTGTGTCCATTTGTAGAAATTAGGATTGCAAGTAGAAATTTCTTTATCCCAATCAAAAGAAAATCCTAGCATTTTTAATTGTCTTTTAAATGTTGCAATATTTTTTTGAGTAAATGTTGCAGGATGATTTCCTGTTTTTATTGCATATTGTTCAGCAGGAAGTCCAAAAGCATCCCATCCCATTGGATGAAGAACATTATAACCTTGCATTCTTCTCATTCTACTCATAATATCAGTAGCAGTATATCCTTCTGGGTGACCAACATGAAGTCCTTGTCCAGATGGGTATGGGAACATATCTAAAGCATAATATTTAGGTTTTGAAAAATCCCAAACATCAGTGTAAAATGTTTTATGTTCATCCCAATATTTTTGCCATTTAGGTTCTATTTCTCTAAAATTATATGACATAAAATCGCCTCTTCTTTTCAAAAAATCTTTGCACTAAATTATATCTTACAAAAGGCCCAAAGTCAATAGTATTTTGAGGTTCAGTGCATATGGAAATGTATAAAAATTATCTACTAGCTAAGGAAAAATATTTGTAATATTTTTGTAACATTTTTTTAATATTTCTGTTATATGCTTTTTCCATATTTTGTGATATACTATATAAAATACGGAGGAGAATTTTTACAATATGAGTATTGAATCAGATTTAAGAAAAAATGGAATATCTGTTATAGAGCCATTAGACAAGGAAAGTATTGATGCTATTTCAAATAGCGTTAGTAAAAAGATTTCTGCTGCCTTTCCTAACTTTGGCTTTAATTTTAACGCTCTTTACCATAGATTTACAAACCTTCCTATGTACATAGCCACTATACCCACAGGTTCTGCGGAAGCAAGTTATTTTTATAAGAATTCCTCTGTCTATTTTAGAGATGGAATGGGATTAAACTCTTTGGAAAAATTTGCAACACATGAGCTTATACACAATTTGCAAGAACAAAAGGATTCAAAGGGTAATTTATTACGCCTTGGTTTATGCTGTTTTAAAGGTTCAAAAGTATATGGAATGGCTATTAATGAAGCTGCTGTTCAATATACTGCATCTATTATTTCTGATGCCACTTTTGAAACTGTTACATATTATGGAATAACTTTTTCTACAATAAGTCCTTCATATTATCCATTATTGTGTAATTTAATTGCTCAAATGGCCTATATTACAGGACAAGAAGTTCTATTTGATAGTACGCTTAACGCAAATGATCACTTTAAAAATAAATTTTGTGCTCTTTGTGGTGATTCTGTGTATAATCAGCTTTCTACATCATTTGACAAGATTTTGAATTTTGAAGAGAAAATTGTTATTCTTAGAAATAGATTACAAAACGATGATTTGTCTATTGAAAAATCTCAGGTTCTAGCATCAAAAATTGAAGACTTAAAGCTTCAAATTAGACAAAGTTATTTTAATTCCCAAGAATTACTTATTAAAGCATACTTTTCAACAGTTTATAAATCACTTATGACTTCTGCTGATGTTGATAATTTTAGAAAAAAATTATATAGTTTTCAAAAATATATAGGTAATACGGAAAATTACCATTTCTTTAACAATTTTTATATTGAAATGATGGAAAAACTTGATAAACGCTTTGACATGATTTCTGACTTTGCAGATAATGGAAGCACTTATCTAATTTCTAGAAAGGAAAATAAATTTTTTAATATCATTCATTTTTTTAGAAAGTTAAATTGGAAAAAAGAATTTGAAAAAAATAAAGAATAGAAGAACCTAAATTCTTCTATTTTTTTAAATATTCTATTATCTTTTCAGCGGCATTTCTTCCAGACCTTGCTGCCCATGCAACTGTTGACTTCTCTCCAATTATGTCCCCTCCTGCAAATACTTTATCAATTGAAGTTTGCATATTCTCATTTACAACTATATATCCCCAATTGTTTTTTTCGAATTGAGCAATTACATTTTCTTCTGGCTTTGAACCAGTTGCCATTACTACATAATCCATATTTATTGTAAACTCGCTTCCGTCTATTTTTATTGGGCTAAGCCTTGTTTCTCCTTCTTTTGCCACTAGCTTGGTTTTTATACACTTAATCTTTTCAAGTTTATTTCCTTTAACTTTATCCCCGATTATTTTAACTATATTTGTCTTAAACAAAAAAATAATGCCCTCGTTCTCTGCTGCCTCTATCTCTTTTGTTTCTGCAGGCATCTGCTCTTTTTCTCTTCTATAGATTATTGTTACATCTTTTGCTCCCATTCTTTTTATCGTTCTTGCACAATCTATTGCAACATTTCCTCCTCCTATTATTGCTACTTTTTTATTTCTATAATCAGGATGATTTCTATTTTCTAGGAGTTCATTTCCTCCAAATACTCCTTGTAAATTTTCTCCATCAATTCCCATTTTAGTAGAAACATTTGCTCCAATGGAAATAAAAACTGCATCAAATTTTTCTTGTAGTTCTTTTATAAAAATATTTTTTCCAAGAATTTTATTCGTTTGTACCTCTATACCTAAATCTATTATTTTTTTTATTGTTTTCTGTGTAATATCACTTGGAAGCCTAAATTCAGGGATGCCATATGCTAATATTCCTCCTAAACAATTGTGCTTTTCAAATATTGTAACCTTCAAATTGTTTTTTGCCAAAAAGGCTGCACAAGTAAGCCCTGCAGGGCCTCCTCCAACAACAGCAACTTTTTTATTTTTTAATTTCTCATCTTGTAATTTATTTTTTTCAATACAATATCCATTTTTTATGCTGCTGTCTCCTATCATTTTTTCAATTTTTCCAATTTGAACAGGCATTCCTTTTATTCCTCTTATGCAGGCCCCTTGGCATTGCTTCTCATGTGGGCATATTCTTCCGCAAATAGCCGGTAACACTGTTGTATTACTTAATATTTCAAATGCCTTTTTCATATCATTTTCATGTATCATCATTGGAATATCATTATTTAAGGGGCATCCATTTATACTACATGGCTTGGTTTTACAATTCAAACAATATTCCTGTATTTTTTTTATTTCATCTTGCATTTTATTTTTTCCTTTAATATTTTAAATTTAATTCTTTTGCTTTTTTAGTTACTTCTTTTAAATCTCTGTAAAATTCTATTTTTTTATTTTCGTCTCTTAAAAGTGCTGCTGGGTGCCAGGTTGGCATATACAAAATATCCTTTTTTTCTATCCATTTTCCTCTAGAAGCTGTTATTCCTAGCTCATTTCCTAAAATATTTTTTAATGCAGTACTTCCAAGCAACACAATTATTTTTGGTTTTATCAAAATCACCTGATTTCTTAAATAATTTAAACATGCTTTTGCCTCATCCTGCTCAGGAACCCTATTTTGTGGTGGCCTACACTTTACAACATTAGTAATATAAATATTTGCTCTATGTATCTCTAATGCCTGAAATGCCTTGTTCATGAGTTGTCCTGCTTTTCCCACAAAAGGCTCTCCTTGTAAATCTTCGTCTGCTCCTGGCCCTTCTCCAATCATCATTACATCTGCATTTTTATTTCCAACTCCAAATACAATACTGTTCCTTTTTACACACAGCCTGCAGTTTTTGCAATTTTTCACTATTTTTTCTAAATCTTCCCAATTATCAAACATTTTTTGTTCCTCTTATATTTCTATTTTTATTAGGGTATATTACTTTCTAAAAATTACAAAATCTATTTAAGTGTAATTTTTACCTTTTCATTTGTATTTATTTCTGCCTCTTGTCCGATAGGAATTATTGTTTTTTTATCTATATGTCCAAAATTATTTGATTTTATAATAGGAATTTTACACTCATCCCCAATGGCATTTGTAATAATTTCTTCCAATGTAATTTTAGAAAAATGCTCATAATTGCCAATCCACAATCCTGCAATATTTTCAAACACTCCATTCTGCTTTAGATAATAAATATTACTATTTACACTTTTGGGGGATGCTTCATACCCTAGTTCCTCTAAAAATAAAATTTTATTGTTTATATTAACCTTGTGTTTTCCACATACAAGCTTAGCAAACAGTGATAAATTCCCGCCTATTAGCTTTCCTCTTGTTTCTCCAGGCTTAATAGTTATATATTCATCCTCTGTGTTACCAATTATTGTACTTTTTTCTTCACTGCCATTATATGTTAGGTTTTTTATGAATTGCTCATACGCATATCCAGTTTCCCATGATGTTAATGATTTAAATGTTGGTCCATGGTATGTTACAAGTTCTGTTTTATCGTTTATAACATCTAAAATACTAGTATTATCACTAAATCCACAAATTATCTTAGGATTATTTTTTATTAGTTTATAGTCAATATAATCCAAACATGAATTAGAATCTTCTCCACCTTTAACACACATAATAGCCTTAACATCTCTATCTTCAAACATCATGTTTATATCTTTTGCTCTATTTTTTGGATCTGTTCCATACTTTAAATCATTTTTAAATACATAATTACCAAACTTTACATTAAACCCTGAAGCCTCCATAAGTGCAATAGAAGCATTTATATACTCTAAGTCACCTTCTTCAATAAAATCTGAAGGGGCAATTACTCCTATCGTATCTCCTTTTTTTATTTTTTCTGGTATCATAAAATCTTCTCCTTTATCATTTCAAGCACAGCCTCTTTGTTCATATTGCTTATATAATTGAAGTCACCTGTAAGGCTATTTTCATCAAATCTACAAATTGATCTATATTTGCAATAGTCACATGCAGTTCTTTTATTTGACGTATTATAGAATGGCTTTACTTCTATATTTCCATCCAAAATATGTTCAGATATTTGTTTTATTATTTTTTCACTATATGCCTGTAAGTATTCAAATTGCTTTCGCGTTATAGCACTTGTCCCTTTAGAAGATAATTCTCCATCTTTTTTTATAGTTGCTGGAATTATTTTACTTACGCCTTTAGGTTCATTTTCTATGTTTGTGTCCATCTTTTTTATTACATTAACATCTGCAAGAATTAAACCCTTCATTTTAAATTCCTGTCTTATTTTATTTTCAATTTCTTCATCAGATAGGTGTTTGTCAAGTGATGCTGGCTTATCAAGTAGATTAAAGTATAATACCCCTGCAGGAATAAAATCTTCTACTTTGCATATTTCGTTTAAATATGTTATCAATTGCAGTTGTAGGCCTGCTGCTACTTGATTTAAGTCGATATTCTTAACAGATGACTTATAATCTATTATTCTTACATATGTGCCATCTGGATTTTTCATTATATCCACTCTATCTATTTTTCCTCTTATTTCTACTTTGGTTCCATCAGCTGTTGTCACAATTATTGGTTTTGATTCTTTTTCGTTTTCGCCAAATTCCACCTCATGCCCTAATACTGTAAATTCACTTTGCTTTAAAGTTTGAACTATATATTTTATTGACATTGTAACAACCCTTTGTAACCTTGCAGCCAATACTTTATATTTTGCATTTGCATTAAATATATAATTCTTATTTTGCAAAAGCCTTTCTTTTACCACATCTGACACTATTTTTTCTATTTCTTCATCTTCTATATATTTTACATTTAAATTATTTTCTTCGATTGTTGAAAAAAAGTTATCTATTACATCGTGCATGAAAGATCCTGTATCCATGGTCTCAATTTTAAAAGTTTCTTTATCATTCAATTTTAATCCATAGGTTAAATAGTATGAAAAAGGGCAACTACTGTACTTTTCCAGCCTTGATACATTGGTTTTGAGTTTTTCTCCATACATTTTTTCAATATTTTGTTTTGATATTTTTTCAGTTGAATTTGTGTAATTTAATGCTTTTATACTTGCATCTAATTTTTGTGACCACTCATCATTGCTGCTGTATAAATTATAAATCCAAAACCATTTTGGATTTATTTCGTTACCATCTCTGAAATTTCTTAAATTTGTTAATAATTCTTCAAATGTATTCTGCTTTGTTGATATTTCAGAAATTCTATTTACAATATCACTTTTTTCTTCAAGTTTTGGAAATATCTTTTTTATTCTAGAAATTAATATTGATGGTCTTAGTGATTCACCCTCCATGTTTGATGAAGAATATGATATAAACATTTCCTTTTCTGGAATTGTAAAGGCTTTATATATATTAAAATTTTCTTCATATATTCTATCAATTGTTCCTTTTGCCAGCTCTACTCCATTTTTCTTTATTTTTTCCCTATCCTCATCATTTAAAAAACCCTCTGCCTTGTTTTGCGAAGGAAATACTCCGTCATTTACTCCAATTATAAATATTGCCTCTATTTTATGGCTTCTGGACCTATCTACATCCCCCACAGTTACTTGGTCTTGTGCCATTGGTATAGTTCCTAGCTTACTTTCTTTTAGCCCGGTTTTTAATATCTGCATATATTTATCAAAAGATATATTTTCATCTCCAAACACAAGCACTATCTCATCTAATACCTGCATTATTGTTTTCCATGTTGTTTCATATTCAGAAGCAATATTTACTTCTTCTTTCTCATTTAGTAATGAGACTCTTTCTTCTATTTTTTTGTCAATTCCATTCTCTACAAAAAAGTTATATAAGTTTGTTGATATTTGTTTAGCAGTTTTTGTGCCAGATAGACTTTTCTTTAATTTTATTAAAGGCATCACTACTTCTTTTCTTACTTCATTTATATGAGTTATAAAATCTGTTCCTACCTCATCCGCATCTTTAAAATTCCAGTCCTCTTTATACCATTTGCTTCCCTTAACTTCCCACTTCATAGCATAATTTTCCAACATATATATATTTTTTTCTTTAATGTCAAAAAAACCTGATTTTAAATAATTAATCATACTATCATATGACCAATTTTTTGCAAATATTTCTAATATTGAAATTAAATATTTAACAATTAAATTTTGACTCAAGTCTCTTTTTTCATCAATATACACAGGAATATTGTATTCATTGAATATCGCCCTACACAAACTTGAATATGTATCTATGTTTTTAGTGATAACGGCAATATCCTTGTACCTATAATTGTAATTTTGAACAAGCTCTACTATTCTTCTTGCAACTTCTTCAATTTCAGAATATGGGTTATTGGCTAAGAACAAATGCAAATTTTTAGGTTCCCCAGCAAATTTTTTATATGGAAAGTTATATAAATTTTTTTCTACATGAGCAAGCTCCGTAGCTTTAAATCTATGGCAATTGGCTCCCATATACACTGGCTCTTCTACCTTAACATTAGTTTCTTTTGCAAGTTTTAAAATTTTTACTACTGTTTCTTTATTAGTATAAAAAATATCATTGCTTGCATCTTTGGTAATTTCAAGTGAGTCTGTATTTACTGTTATTATAACACTATTTGCTTGCTTAAATAGTTCTCCCATTACCATGTATTCTTGTTTTGTAAAGCCTACAAATTCATCTATATAAATCTCCGTATTTTCAAACATTTTTGTATTTTCTAGTTGATTTGAAAGAATTGTTAATCCGTCATTTTCATCAATATAGTTACCAGTAATTTTATTTTCAAACTGACTATAAACTGTATAGATGTCATTTATTTTGCTTTCTAAATATCTATCATCTTTTGAAATTTGTTCTTTCAAATTCTTCAAGTTTTCTAATGTAACACCATGTTTTTTTAGCTCTGTCAATTGTGTCATAATCATATCAATATTACTATCAGATTTTCCCAAAAATTTTAGGTTGTTCTTTTTATCTGATAAAATACTATAAATCAACATTGATTTTCCACAATTAGAAAGTTTGGTTTTTGCACTTCCTCCAACTTCGTTTGCAACCCTATGAGCCATACGAGCAAATGTAAGAACCTCTGCATTAATCACTGCACCAGAAAATTTTTCATTTTTATTTATTTCATTATCCAGCAACTTTTTTTCTGCTGTAAACGAAAACTGTTCTGGAGTTATTATGTATTTTTTTCTTCCATTATCAATATCTCTTTTTATTTTTTCAAATATATAATTAGACTTTCCTGTTCCACTTCTTCCATAAACCAATTTAACACTCATTCTTAACTGTTCTCTCTCTTCCAATAAAATAAATACTGTTGGGCAAGTCCCTCTAAATCCCCAAATTTTTCTTTGGCAATATCTGCTATTTTCTTTTTACTAACTTTACTCTCATCTTCATCATATATGTACAGTTCATTCATCACTCTTCTTACCCATACATCAATTGGGAAAACATCAAATCTTTTTAAATCTGAAAATAGCAATATACAATCTGCAACCTTTGGCCCAACTCCAGATAAAGTTAGTAATTCTGTTTTTAACTTTGTAGTATCTTCCTCTTTTCTTAATTTATCTAACGATATTTTTCCCTGCATAATTTTTTCTGTTGTTTCATAAATATATTTATCTCTAAATCCCATACCTAGCTCTCTTAGGTCATCTATGCTTGCTTCACCTAAAGCTTCAATTGTAGGGAATGTATAATATTCTTTTCCTCTAAATTCTATCTTTTTACCATATTTTTTTGACATTCTTTCAATAATGCCTTTTATTCTTGGAATATTATTATTGGCTGATATTATAAATGAAATTATAGTTTCCCATAAGTCTTGATTTAATATTCGAATTCCATCTCCATATTTGATGCTTTCCTTCATATTATCATCAATCAATGATAATTTATTTTTTATGCTTTCATAATCTCTATCTAAATCAAAATATTCCCTGCAAATTTTTTCAATATTATCTTCACATATCCCAGAGAAAGTAATTTTTGTAGCTGCATTTTTCCCTTGTCCTTCCTTAACATTTATTACATTATTTCCAAATATTCCCGTGTAGCTGCCATCTTCTTGCTCATTCCATCTAAAGCATTGCCCACACTCAAAAATATCCTTAACCTTAAAAGACTTGCAATTTTCTATTACATATGTTTGCTCCAATTCCAAATTCCCTCTCTCTTCATTGTTTCTTCTTATATATTATAGCATAAACAACATTTTATCAATATGGATTTTAAAATTTAACTACTTATTTAAACCCTTTTCCAACAACTTCTCTTGCATTCAATATTATTATAAATGCAGTTTTGTCAATTTCTCTTGCTATTTCCTCCATTGAGTATGCTTCTGTTCTTGACCCCACACAGAGTAGTGTTAGCCTTTCTTCGTTTGTATACATTCCTTTTGAATAAAAGCCCGTGCTTCCTCTATTTACTTCACTTCCAATAGAATTTGCAATTTCTTTGTATTTTGGAGAAATTATTAATACAATTTTTGCAAAATTTACACCTTCAAAAATAATATCAATCATTTTACCCATCAAAAATATTGCTATTACAGAATATAACCCTACTTCAATTGTTTTAAAGAAAAATACATTTAATAGTATTACAACTGCATCTACAAACAATATTAGTGTGCTGCTTCTATATTGTGGTCTATACGCCCTTATAATATAAGCTAATAAATCAGATCCACCGTGTCGAGGCCTGGTTTTTTAATACCACCGCTGTTCCTATTCCCATCATCACTCCTCCATAAATACACCCCAAAAATCTATCATGTGTCAATGGAGTAATTTTATCAAATATATCAATAAAAATTGATAACATTATTGTTCCATATATCGACCTTACAAATAATTTTTTCCCCACTTTAAAATACGCTATTAATAACAGCGGAATATTTAAAATTAGAGTTGTAGTTCCTAAAGGAAAATGAAACAAATAATAAAGAATAGTAGCAATTCCAGAAAATCCCCCAGTTGACAATTCATTTGGTAATAAAAATAAGGATATTCCCAGTGCCATTATAATTGCTCCAAATGTTACAAGCAAATAATCAATTAATTTATCTGCCCCCTTCTTTTCTTTATTATTTATAATCTTTTCAATCTTCTTTCTCATTCTTATTTGTTTTTTCGTTTTTAACGTTTTATCCACGTTTTCCATAAAAAATCACCTATAATTACTATTTGCAATTATAGGTAAATTTATACAATTTTTATAATTATTACTAAGCCACTTCAAGTACTTTTATCTTAAATTTTCCTTTTTTTATTTTATCATTTCTAGTAACTCTAGTAATAACAGCATATGTTTCTTTTAATTTTTTTATATTTTCTTTTTTGTGTCCTATTATATTGTTCATATTTTGTGTGTTTGCTTGTATTTCGACTCTCACAACTTTTGCATTTATTTTTTTTATTTTTTCAACAATTCTATCATACCAAATAGCATCCTCTACAAGTTGTCCAAAAGCCGGATGAAATGGTCCTGCAACAATTTCACTCGAATCACTAGATATTTCTGTTATTGTATCTGTGTTTTGAAGCCCCACTCTTATTACCCTTATTTTCTTTTTATTAAACATTTTTACGATTTCCTTACATCTTTCCACCGCCTGCATAACAGTTAATGGGGTATACTCTTTTTTATTGTATTCTTGCTCTAATTCAGTACCCCTTATCACAAGAACCGGGTATATTCTTATCATTTTAGGCTTTAGCTTTATTATATCTTTTGCCGTTTGAATATCATCTTTTATATTGCTTTCAGGAAGCCCCACCATCATTTGGTGCCCCAGATTAAAGCCATACCATTTTATTAATTTTGATGCTTTTTTTACATCTTCAAAATTATGCCCTCTTTTGCATCTTTCCAAAATGTAGTTATTAGTTGATTGAACACCAAGCTCTATTGTCTTTACATTATATTTTTTTAGCATTTTTAAAATATCTTTATCAATTGCATCTGGCCTTGTAGATAAACGAATACTATTTACCTTCCTACTTTTTATATATGGCTGAACAGCTTTTAATAATTCCTCTTGTTTTTCTTTCTCTATTGCAGTAAAACTTCCACCAAAAAAAGCAACTTCTACATATTCATTCTTATTTTTAAAATTTTCTAGAAAATATTCTATAGTTTCTACTACATCTTGTGCTGTTACTTGCTTTTGCTCTCCACTAATGGTTTTTTGGTTGCAAAATGTGCAACATTTCTTGCAACCTAGGTGTGGTACAAATATTGGAATAATGTATTCTTTCTTCAATCCTACTCTCCTCCTCTAATATATATTATCACATCTTATGTTTTACTTTTCTAATTCCTTTAGTGCTTTATCCGCAGCATCCATTTCGGCATGTTTCTTGTTTTTGCCCTTTCCAACTGCAAGAACCTTCCCATTCAATTTTACTTCTGCTGTAAATGTTTTGTCATGGTCTGGTCCTTCTTCATTAATTATTTCATATTCAATTTTTACATTTCCATGCACCTGCAACTTTTCTTGTAGAATTGTTTTATGGTCCTTTATTCCAACATTTTTACTTGCAATTTCAATGTCCTCTTTTAGATTATCTACTATAAATTTTTCACAAGCATCAAGTCCAGAATCAAAGTACATAGCTGCAATAACAGCTTCTACACTATCAGCCATTATTGCAGGCTTTCTGCTTCCTTCGTGTTCCATTTCACTTTTTCCAAGATATAAGAAATCACTAAAATTATGCTTTTTAGCAATTTTATAAAGACTATCTTCACAAACTACAGTTGCTCTAACTTTAGTCATTTCTCCTTCTTTTAATTTAGGATAATTTCCATATATATATTTACTAGATAGAAACTCTAAAATACTATCACCAAGAAATTCTAATTTTTCGTTGCTAGCCACATTATTTTCGTAAGCATATGATGTATGTGTAAGAGCATTTTTTAATAAATCTATATTATTAAATTTATATCCTATATTTTTTTCAAGCTCATCCAAATTTTTCTCCATGTTTTACCTCCTAACATCTATATATTACACTACTTTTGTCCATTTGTAAATGCTAAAAATGTAAAAAAGAAAGGCTCCTTGCCTTTCTAATTTATCTTTAAGCTACGTGATCCTTGATATAATCTACAACATCACCAACTGTTACTATCTTCTCTGCATCAGCATCTGGAATTTCTGTATCAAATTCTTCTTCTAATGCCATTATTAATTCAACTATATCTAATGAATCAGCTCCTAGATCATCTATAAAAGATGCCTCCATAGTAACTGCTGTATCTGTTACTCCTAATTGTTCAACTATTATTGATTTTACTTTTTCGAATATTTCCTCTGAATTCATACCTACTAGTTACACCCCCTCTCAAAACTCATATAAGCTTATACATAAGATAATACAAGATTGTTTAATTGTCAAGCAAAATAAATAATTTTTTTATATTGCCTTTTTTTAATTGTAGTGTTATTATTTAAATAGTACACAAAAGGAGAAAAAATATGAATAAAGAGAACATCGATTTTTATGATTCTACCTCAATAAAAGTTTATAATTTGGACAAAAAATTACGCTATGAATTAGCCATAATGGACGTATTAGACCCTATAACCAGAAGGCATTGCGAGAATGTTGGAAACCTTTGCGGTAGGATTTGCCAATATTTAAGATTAAACAAAAAATTTACAGTTCACGCAATTATTTGCGGTTATTTACATGATATAGGGAAATCTCAAATTCCACAAGAAATTCTTACAAAACCTGACCGATTGACCGATGAGGAATTTGAAATTATGAAAACACATACAACAAAAGGCTATGATATTTGTATGAAGGATTTAGCCTTGCGCCCATATGCAGAAGGTGCTCTTTACCATCATGAAGCATTAAACGGTTCTGGTTATCCACAGGGGCTTACTAAAAAAGATATTCCTTTTGTTGCCAGAGTAATTCGTGTTGCAGATGAATATGATGCCTTAACCACAAAAAGGCACTATACTACTCACGTTCATATATCTGAAATGTTAAAAGAATTAATTGCTGAAGCTCACCCAGACGATATAAATAAAACAATTGCTTTAGGGCAGCTTTCTGAAAATTCCCAAATGGGAAAAATAAGTCCTAAAATTTTAAAAACCTTATTTAAAGTGGTAATTGAAGACACAAAGTACGAGATAAGCTGTGTTTATGATTATATTAGTTATTTGAAAGATAATATAAAGCGATTAGAACTTATAGATTCTTATTATGCTAAGATGCAAACAGCAAGTAATGATAAAAAAAGGAATTACTATAAAGAAGGTATGGAAATGCTTTTTCAAGCAGGTGAAACATTCAAAAATTATAATCAGGTTCTAAAGGAATACAGAGATGCTTTAGAGATTAGAAAAAAAAGAATTACTGACTTATATAACGAGATTAAAATTATAAAAAAATTAAAGGTTTAGTTATAAATTTAAGACTAGGATTCAAGTTTCCTAGTCTATTTTATATTGTTTTACTTTTCTAAACCAAAACTTACACCTAAAGCATTATTTATTTGGCTCATTACTTTTTCATCATCTATATGACCAATCTTTTCTTTTAATCGACTTTTATCTATTGTTCTTATTTGTTCTGCAAGCACTATTGATTCTGTTTTTAATTCAGTATTTTCGGGTCCTATTTCTATATGTGTTGGTAACTTACTTTTTCCCATTTGAGAGGTTATAGCTGCTGCAATTACAGTTGGACTATGTTTATTTCCCATGTCATTCTGTATTATAACAACAGGCCTTATCCCACCGTTGTTCTGAGCCAACCACAGGGCTTAAATCGGCATAAAACATATCTCCTCTTTTTACTATCATATATATTCACTCCTAATATTTGTATAGTTAAGATTTGTTTTTAGATATATTTCAAATAATAGTTGATACAAATATTATTATCTGCATCTTATTTTATAATATGCAGTTTATCCAGTTTTGTTGTTATGTAACTTATTTTATTTTCTAAAAATTTTATCTGTTAATTATATTATTTCCAATATTACGAGTTTTATAATGGCTTTTATAAAGTTTTAAAATATTCTTTCAAACATTTTTCTACATCTTCTTCACTATCCAGTTTATTTATTTCACTTCTAAAAGCGCTTGAATTTGGTAGTTTTTTTGTGTATGCCGCTATGTGCTTCCTCATCTCCCTTATTGCTATAAATTCACCCTTTTCTTTAATTTCTAGCTCGAGATGTTTTAGTATTGTAGCTAGTCTTTCTTCATTGGAAGGAGTATAATTTTCTCTAAAGATCCATGGATTGCCAAAAGCAGCCCTCCCAATCATCACAGCATCAACTCCTGTTGTATCAAATGCTTTTTTTATATCTGCTGTACTTCTTAGGTCACCATTTCCTATCACAGGGATTTTCACTGATTTTTTAACTTCTTTTATTATATTCCAATCAGCCTGCCCAGAATAGTATTGGCTCCTTGTTCTTCCATGGATTGTTATTGCAGATGCTCCTGCTCTTTCTACAATTTTAGCAGCTTCTACAGCAACAATATTTTCCTGATCCCATCCAGTTCTCATTTTAACCGTAACAGGTACCAAAGAGCTCGAAACTGCTGCTCTTACAATTTTTTCTACTTTCTCTAAGTCTAGTAGTAATCTGCTTCCATCACCATTTTTCACCACTTTAGGGGCAGGGCAGCCCATATTTATATCTACAATATCAGCAAAACTACTAACATATTTAGCAGCATAGGAAATTGCCTCTTCATCACTTCCAAAAATCTGCACAGCAAGAGGTCTTTCTTTTTCGCATGTATTTAATAGCAATTTTGTTTTCTCATCCCCATACAATAAAGCCTTGCTACTAACCATTTCCGAATAAACAAGTCCTGCTCCATTTTCTTTGCATATTAATCTAAAAGGCAGGTCTGTAATACCTGCCATTGGAGCTAAAAATACATTATTTTTTGTTTCTACATTTCCAATTTTCAAAACAATTCTCCTTTTCTAATCAACAAAAATTGCTTTTTGCCTTCTTCCACTTATACCCAATAATAATCCAATCATCATTAAATTTGTTAACAATGAACTTCCTCCATAACTTACAAAAGGAAGTGGAACTCCAGTTATTGGTAGCAATCCCATAGTCATTCCTATATTCTCTGTCATATGAAATAAAAATACCCCTGCAATTCCTATTGCAATATATGATCCCAAATTATCTTTTGCTGTTTTAGCAATATATATTGCTTTTGTAATTAATATTACATATGTTACTATTACTGTAGCAGCAATTATAAATCCCATCTCTTCTCCAATTACTGCAAAAATAAAGTCAGTCGATTTTGGATATAAAAATCCAAGTTGAGTTTGATTTCCTTTTAGCACACCCATTCCTAAAAATTCCCCTGCTCCAATTGCAAGCTTTGATTGGATAACATTATATCCAGCTCCTCTTGGGTCAAGATTTGGGTTTAAAAAAACATCAATTCTCGTTTTAGCATGCTCTGGCAATACAAAGAAGTATAATACAGGAAGTAAAATAACTGTAAGAAGTATTCCTGTTATTATGTATCTTTTTTTTATACCGGCTGCAAATAACATAAAAATAGTTGCAACAACAAAAGTACATGCCGTTCCATAATCTGGTTGTTTTATTATAAGCAATATTGGAACAGCCACTATTAGCAGTGCAAGTAGTAATCGTGTTGGCCTACTTATTTGATCTTTACCTTGTTCCTGCAATCTAGATATATATGTTGCAAGTGAGATTATTACTATAACTTTTGCAAATTCAGCTGGCTGAATAGATAGTCCTCCTATATTAAACCAACTTGTTGCACCATTTATGCTTTTAGTAAATAATACTGCTATTAAAGTTATTAGCATTATTATATATAGTATTGGCGATATTTTTGATATTGTTTTATAATCTACAAATGTTAATATAATCACAAGTGGGATGCTAAACGCAAGCCACATTATTTGTTTTCTAAATTCTTCATAATTTGAGTTTTGTGTAGCTGAAAATAACGCTACCAAACCAATTGTAAGAAGAATTACTATGCAAAGGAGTATGCCCCAATCCATATTTTTTAGTATTTTTCTTCCCAATTTTCAAACCTCATTTTCATTTAAATTTAAGCATTTACAGATTCTTTAGCATCTTCTTTTTCATTTTGTTTCTCAGAAGCTTCGCTCTCTTCTTCCTCTACATTTTCTGAATCTTCATTGCCTTCTTCTTCAGTACCTTCTTGTTTTTCTTCAAGAATTTCCTTTTCTTCTGTTTCTGTTGTTTCTTCTATGTTTTCTGTTTTCTCTATTTCTTTTACTTCTTCCTTAATCTCTTCTTGTTTTTCATCTATTTTTTCAGGATTAATTTTTTCTTTTTTTTCTGGCTCTCTTTCTTTTATCCCAGCAATAGGAATATTAGCATATAAAGCTGGAGCTCCAGTCGTTCCGTCCTCATTTTTTCCATTTGTCAGCCTTACATCTATTTCATTTTCATCTACATCTATGTATTTTTTTATTACCTCTATTATTTCTCTACGCATCATATCTAAGAAATCTGCCGATACGTTGGCCCTATCCTGCATAAGTACAAGATGTAATCTTTCTTTTGCTGTTTCTTTAGAACTAGCTTCTATTTGTTCTTTTTTTCCTATTCTTTTAAAGAAATTAACTATGCCTTCAAACATTTAAGTACCTCCAAATTGATATTTTTTCATTTATGTGTGTTTTCATATATCTTTGTGATTTTATTTTTTAAATATATGCTTTATCTTAGAGAAAAATCCTTCTTCTCTTCCAGGTATTGTAACATCAATATTTTCGCCTAATATTCTTCTTGCAATCTCAAGGTATGCTTTTCCAGAAGGTGCTTTTTTGTTTATTACAGCAGGTTCACCTTTATTTGTTTGAGTAATAATAAATTCGTCGTCTGGCACAACACCAATAAGGTTAATTGATAATAGGTCTACTATATCATCGACATCCATCATTTCACCTTTTCTAACCATATTTGCTCTTATTCTATTTACTATTAGTTCTGGATTTTTTATTTCTGATGCCTCCAAAAGTCCTATAATTCTATCGGCATCTCTTATTGAAGATATTTCGGCATTTGTAACTACAATTGCTCTATCTGCACCTGCGATCGCATTTTTAAAGCCTTGTTCAATTCCAGCAGGGCAATCGATTAAAATAAAATCAAATTCTTCTTTTAGTTTGCTAGTTAGTTCTTTCATTTGTTCCTCATTTATTGCACTTTTATCTCTAGTTTGAGCAGCAGGAAGTAAGAATAATTGTTCAAATCTTTTGTCTTTTATAAGGGCTTGTCTTAGTTTACATTTGCCTTCTACAACATCAACAATGTCATATACAATTCTGTTTTCTAGGCCCATTACTACATCTAGGTTTCTTAAACCAATGTCTGTATCAACTAGCACTACTTTCTTTCCTCTTAGTGCTAAGGCAGATCCAAGATTTGCTGTTGTAGTTGTTTTTCCTACCCCACCTTTTCCTGACGTTATAACTATAACCTCTCCCATAGAATCCTCCATTCATGACTAACTATTGCAATTTTTATGAGATTTATGAAATTTTTCATCCATAATTTTCTATTAATAGTTTATACGCAAAAGGCCAAAAAGTCAAGTAAAATATAGAAAAAGACACAATTAACTTTTGAAGCTAATTATGGCTTTTTCTATCTTATTTTTATTAACTTATTCTTATTTTAATAATATATTTTTTAATTTTGAGCGTTTAATTTTAACTGTGTAAAATCAAAAGAAATTTTGATTATGCACACTTAAGTTTATACTCTCTATATCTCATGGTATCAAATATAAAGTAGGGCGAGAACCAACGAAGCTAGTGGTGACGGTAGGAAGGTCGTAGCTACGGAAAGAAGCTGGACAGGAAGAACCAGAGATGCCATAGTAGCCTCCTCTGCAAGCTCTGTTGTTGGTGCTGAACGCTTCTTGGGTGAATTCAAAACAGTTTCCAGCAAAGTCATATATATTATTTGCCTTCCAACTTTCACTCGAACCTGTATTTTGTTTTGTTCCATGTCCATCTGCAGTATTATTACTATAATTTCCCCATGTACTTGAATTTGTTATACTATATCTAGGGTCAGAATTTGCTAACCAATTACATGTCGCATCCCACTGCAATCCCCATATCATTCTGGTTTTTACTTTTGAACCTACAGCTAATGTTTTACAATTTTTATATAATGTATACCAATTTACTCCATTTTCACATGTTTGAGTTGCTCCTGTCTTCTCTCCATTTGCTGTTAACTCATATCTTCCTATATAAAATCCTTTATACTTCTCTAAACTTGCTATCATTTCTTCATATTCACTTACCATTGTCTCTGCCATATTTGCCAGACTACTAAATCCTGCTGTTTTTGCTCTTTCATCAGTATCACCATTAGTTGATTCAGGTACTATATCTGGCTCTCTATAACTACTTGTATCTCCAGGTAATCCTCTTGTTTTTCCACTTATTATTCCTGAATTTGTATATTTTGTAGTTTTTGCTCCTGTACTTCCAGTAAGTTTTTGTCCTGCTGCTACAGTTGTATATAAGCTACTTGGTGTTTCTACTGGCACCCATACCCATTGGTTTCCAACTAAATTTTTTCCAACATCACCTTTTCCTAAGTACTTATTTTCATCTGCTTGGCTATCTGATATTACATATCCAGTCTTTTCAGTTCCTCCGACAAAATAGTAACCCTTAGGTATTGGAATGTTTATACTTGTTTCCAGCTTTTCAGCAATTTTGCCAGCATTATCAACATCTCTTTGGTATATTTGCTTTAATGTTAAATCACTATCTAGCTGACTCTTCCTTTGAGTTGATGTAACCATTAAAGCTGTTGACAAAATAATTATGAAAAACAATATTGTAACTAGAACAATACTCGTAATAGAACCATTTTCGTTTTTTACTTTTTTTAATACTTTTTTCATTTGCGTTCCTCCCATATAATTTAACATTTTTATGCTTTATAACTTAACATGCTCTATTATTATAATAATATACTAATTTCAAACAATAAGTCAATAATTTCTTGACATGTTTTCCATTTAATAATATACTTTACATGTGATAATTCGCATTATACTTTTGTAATAATGTAATAAATATATAAAATTTTGAAAGGGGTTTTTTCATTGAAAAATTTAATAGAAATTAGATGGCACGGTAGAGGTGGCCAAGGTGCAAAAACTGCTTCTCTTTTACTTGCAGATGCCGCATTTAATACTGGTAAATATATTCAAGGTTTTCCCGAATATGGTCCAGAGAGAATGGGTGCACCAATTACAGCTTATAATCGCATTAGCAACAATCCCATTGTTATACACAGCAATATTTATGAGCCTGATTATGTTGTTGTAGTTGACGATTCTCTTTTGGAAACAGTTAATGTTTCAGCAGGTTTAAAAGAAGATGGAGCTATAGTTATAAACACTGTAAAGAGTGAAGATGAGATAAAGAAATCGTTAAATGGTTATAAAGGTGGCATTTATTGCATTGATGCGAGAAAAATCTCGGAAGAGGCTTTAGGAAGGTATTTCCCAAACACTCCAATGCTTGCAGCTATTGTAAAGGTTGCAGGGATTATGGATGAGGATGCTTTTTTAGCAGACATGCAGGGGTCTTTCAAGCACAAATTTGCAAAGAAACCTGAAGTTATAGATGGAAATATGAAGGCTTTAAAAATGGCCTTGGAACATGTTAAGAAAATACAATAAAGGAAGGAGAAAATTATGTCAGAAATGCGTATTAATAAGGATACTCCAGTAGAAGGCCTAACTCCTGGTGGAATAATTTATGATGCAGGAAACGCTAGGAATTTTAAAACAGGTGATTGGAGAAGCATGTGCCCTGTTTGGTATGAAGAAAAATGCACACAATGTGGTTTATGTTTTCCTGTTTGTCCTGATGATTCAATTCCTGTTGAAAAAAATACTTTAAAAAGAAAGGATTTTAATTATGATTACTGCAAAGGATGTGGTGTTTGCGCAAAAGTTTGTCCTTTTGGTGCAATAGAAATGAAGGAAGGAGCTGAAAAATAATGGGTATAAGAGAACGTTTAAGTGGAAATGAGGCATCAGCAGTTGCAATGAAACAAATTAATCCTGATGTAGTTGCTGCTTTCCCAATTACACCATCTACTGAAATTCCTCAGTATTTTTCTACCTTTGTTAGCAATGGTCAAGTAGATACTGAATTTGTTGCAGTAGAAAGTGAGCACAGTGCTATGAGTGCTTGTATTGGTGCAGAAGCTGCAGGAGCAAGAGCCATGACAGCAACCTCTGCAAATGGTTTGTCTTTTATGTGGGAAATGCTGTATATTGCTTCTGGTTCAAGGCTTCCAATAGTTATGTCACTAGTAAATAGAGCTGTATCAGGTCCATTAAATATACACAATGACCATTCGGATGCTATGGGAGTTAGAGATGCTGGTTGGATTATGCTATTTTCGGAAAACAATCAAGAAGCATATGACAATTTAATTATGGCTCATCAAATAGCTGAAAATAAAAATGTTATGCTTCCTCTAATGGTTTGCCAAGATGGATTTATAACTTCTCATTCTATAGAAAATATTGAACTTATAGAAGATGAAAAGGTAAAGAATTTCGTTGGCGAGTACAAAACAGAGCATTATTTATTAAATCCAAATGAACCTGTAGCAATGGGTCCAATGGATTTACAAGCATTCTTGTTTGAGCATAAATATCAACAAGCAGAGGCAATGAGAAATGCTAAAAAAGTTATTTTGGATGTAGCAGACAAATTTGAGAAAATGACGGGAAGAAAATATGGTTTCTTTGAAGAATATAAATTAGATGATGCAGAAATTGCAATTGTGTGTATGAATTCAACAGCTGGAACAACGAAATCAGTTGTTGACGATTTAAGACGTAATGGTATTAAAGCAGGATTATTAAAAATTCGTGTTTACAGGCCTTTCCCAGCAGAAGAAGTTGCTAAGGCTCTTTCACATTTAAAAGCAGTTGCAGTTCTTGATAAGGATGATAGTGTTAATGCTGCAGGTGGTCCTCTATTTACAGATGTTACTTCTGCAATGTACGCTTTAGGGGGCACTCACGTTCCCGTTGTTAACTACGTTTACGGTATTGGCGGTAGAGATACCACAACAAAGGAATTATTAGGTGTTTTTGAAGATTTACAAAAAATCGAAAAAACTGGCGAAATTGGTAATCCATACAGATATTTTGGATTAAGAAGGGAGGTTAAATAGTTATGGCATATAATTTAAAAGAAGTAATTGCAAACAAGCCTTCAAGATTTACTGCAGGACATAGGATGTGTGCTGGCTGTGGAGCTCCTGCTGTTGCAAGAATGGTAATGAGAGCTCTTCATGAAAATGACAAAGCTGTGATTTCAAACGCTACAGGATGTATGGAAGTTTCTACATGTATATACCCTTATTCTGCATGGACAGATTCATATATTCATACTGCATTCGAATGTGCTGCAGCAACCTGCTCTGGTGTTGAAGCCGCATATAAGGCTTTAAAAAGGCAAGGAAAATTAAAAGAGGAAAATGGCTCTCAGACAAAGTTCATAACATTTGGCGGTGATGGCGGAACTTATGATATCGGCCTTCAATCTCTTTCAGGAGCAATGGAAAGAGGCCATGATATGACATATGTTTGCTATGATAATGGTGCATACATGAACACAGGAATTCAACGTTCATCTGCTACTCCAAAATTTGCAGATACAACTACCTCTCCTGCCGGAACAGTAATTCCTGGCAAGATGCAATCCAGAAAAGACCTAACACAAATTATGGTTTCTCATCATCTGCCTTATGTTGCACAAACTGCTGCATTTGCAAATTTTAAAGATTTATATGAGAAGTCTGAAAAAGCTATTTATACAGAAGGGCCAACATTTTTAAATATTTTGGCTCCATGCCCACGTGGTTGGGGATATGCCACAGAAGATTTGATGAAAATTAATAAACTTGCAATAGATACCTGCTATTGGCCTTTATTTGAAGTAATTAATGGAATTTACCATGTTTCATACAAGCCTGCAAAAAAATTACCAATTGAGGAATTTTTACGTCCACAAAAACGTTTTAAGCACATGTTCAAACCCGGTAATGAGTGGATGATAGAAGAATTTCAAAAAGAAGTTGACAAAAGGTGGCAAGAGCTGTTAAACTTAGAAGAGATAACAAATAAAAATAGTCAAATTTAAGAAGGTGGTGAATAAAATGGCATACAAAATCACTGATAAATGTATTTCTTGTGGTGCATGTGCTGCAAATTGTCCCGTTTCTTGTATTTCTGATAACGGAGAAAAATATGAAATTGATCCCTCAATGTGCATAAGCTGTGGAACATGTGCAAGCGTTTGCCCAGTTGGTGCTCCTGAAGAAGAATAATTATATAATAAAGAAACCTTAAATTATCTATTAATTTTAAGGTTTCTTTTATTATATATTTTTTAGTATTCTTCTGAGTTTTGGTCTCTTGTTTTTTTATCTTGCCTTTCCAGTGCTTCCAACTTTTTAAGTTCTTTTAAATTTTCAAGATCTTCCTCTGTTTGATTTTCTTCTTTTTCAGCAACATTTTTTATAACCTTTACATCATTTGCTTTGAAAGTTTTATATGTAACTACATCGTCTTTTTTTATTTGAACTTTGATTGCTTCTTTTAAAACCTCTAATCCAACTACTGTACCTTCTCCTTCTTCTATTTTTACTATTGCTCCTACTTTTGGAAGTTTTTTCATTTTTTCCTCATAAACTTCCTGTTCATACTTCAGGCAACACATTAATCTACCACAATTTCCTGATATTTTTGATGGATTTAAAGACGCACTTTGTTCTTTTGCCATTTTTATAGATACAATATCAAAATTATTCAAAAACGAACAGCAACATAGCTCTCTTCCACAGACTCCATTTCCTCCTATTTTTCTTACTTCATCTCTTACACCTATCTGTCTTAGTTCTATTCTTGTTTTATATATAAATGCCAAATCTTTTACAAGCTCTCTAAAATCAACCCTTCCATCTGCAATAAAGTAGAATATTATTTTACTTCCATCAAATTTATATTCTACATCAACAAGATTCATTGCTAATTTATGTTTCTTTATTAGCTCTTTGCATGTTTCCATGGCTTTTTTTTCTTTTTGTTTATTTTCCTCTTGCTTTTTTATATCTCTATAATTTGCAAGCCTTACAACTCTTTTTAATTCCTTTGAAAGTTTTTCCTCTGGAATTTCTCTTTTGCTTATTACAACTTCTCCAATATCTTCACCTTGAACAGTTTCAACAATTACTTTATCTTTGGGGTTTAATCTTATGTATCCAGGATCAAAGAAATACACTTTACCTGGTTTTCTAAATCTTATTCCAACTATATTTTTCATGCTCTCCTCCTTACATATTCAATATCAATTCATCTAAACACATATCATAATTTGAATTTGACACGAGTTTTCTTTTTGTTTTCTCTATCAGTGGAATTGTATTTAATATTCTTCCCCTGCAATCACTTCTTTTACTTATATATTGGTATATTATTACAATCATATAATCAAGTAAATCTAATATAATTTCTTTTGAACTATATAAAATTTCAAAATTTTTTAACATTTGTATTGTATTTCTAATATTTCCATTTACAAAGTTTTTTGTTGCCTCTTCAATTTTGTTATATTCATCAACATTTTTACTTACTTTTATTAACTTTCCAATACTTCCATTGCACATTTCAAGCAACATATTACCAATTTTTTTAACGTCTTCGTCCTTATCCTTTTCTATATATTTTTGCATTTCATAATTGGTTAAATTATCAAATTTTATTTTTATACATCTAGATTTAACAGTATTCAAAATCATATTTTCATTTGAGGTTATAAGTATAATTACAATATACTCTGGGGGTTCCTCCAAAGTTTTTAGCAAACTATTTTGAGCCTCTTTTGTCATCTTTTCACAGTCATTTATTATAAAAACTTTTTTATTAGAAATAATTGGCTTTTGATATATATTTTCAAGCATTTCCCTTATTTGCGAAATCTTAAGCGAATTTCCATCTGGTTCTATTTCAAAATAGTCTGGATTGTTACTTGAATCAAATTTTATACATGAGCTGCACCTGCCACAGGCTCTATCTGCTTCGTCCCCTTGGCATAAAATCATTCTTGCAAAATCTTTAGCAACCATCTTTTTTCCAATGCCAGCATCTCCAATGAATAAGTAACTATGTGCAGTTGTATTTTTTTTCACAGTCTGTTCTAAATCATTTTTTATTTTTTCATTTCCAAGTATTTCACTAAAATTCATATTTTTTATCCTTTTACTCAGCTTTTTTTATAGTTCCAAATTTATTTAATGGCCAAAATCTTATTGTTACTTTTCCTTCTATTTTTTCGAGTGGAATACAGCCAAACCTTCTACAATCTCCAGACTGGGTTCTATTATCCCCCATTGCGAACACACATCCTTCTGGCACGATAATGTCTGTAAATGCTCCACCATGTGAATCTGTTACTACATTTTCATTCAAATATGCGGATTCGTCAAGTTCTTCTCCATTTATATATACTTTTCCATTTGCAATTTGAACATGCTCCCCTGGAAGAGCTATAACACGTTTAATATAACTTGTTTTATTCCATTCAAGAACATAGTATGCAAACTTTTCAAATACATTTGTTGGGTTGTAGTTATATATGGCAATTGGATTATTAAGATCTGCATTTTCAGCACTTATACTCGTTATACTTGGTTCCTCAAATGTTATTATATCTCCTCTATTTGGCATTTTCTTGGTTGTTCTTGGTATTCTGTTTAATATTAATCTTTCATTTTGTTTAAGCGTGGGGTACATTGATGACATTTGTACAACTGTTGGTGTTCCAACAAAATATCTAATAAGTAACGCTAGAATTATAGCTATTACTATACATTCAATCCATTCTAATATGTTCTTTATTTTTTCATTCATTCTCAGATTCCTCTTTTCTTACAAGTGTTCTATTTATTTTCATCCTTTTTTAAAGCAGGTATTCTTATTACAACTTCTGTTCCTTTTCCATATTCACTTTTTATATCTATGCTTCCATTATTCTGCTGTATTATTTCTTTTGCAATAGATAAACCTAACCCAGTTCCTCCCATTTCGCGAGAACGAGCTTTATCAACTCTATAAAATCTTTCAAAAACTCTATTCAAATCTTCTTTTGGTATTCCAATTCCATTATCTATTACCTTTATATACGCATCATTATAAACGAAACCAACATAAATTTTTATATTACCATTTTGAGGTGTATACTTTACTGCATTTGAAAGTACATTTAAAATTACTCTTTCTATTCCATTTTTATCAGCCTTTATTGGGGGCACATCAGCAGTAACATAACACTCTACTTCCTGATTTTTCTTTTTTACCTCTATTGCTAATTTTTCTTGGCACTTTTTTGTAAGTTCACCTAAATCAAATTCCGAAACTATACCTGTTGCTCTATTTGTATCATATCTTGATAATGTCAATAAATCGCTAACTAAATCTGCCATTCTTCTTCCTTCTGACGAAATAACAGCCAAAAACTTTTCTTGTGTTTTTCTATCATATTCTCCCTCCAATAAGGTATCTGCATACCCTATTATTGAAGTTATTGGCGTTTTTAATTCATGAGACACATCAGCAACAAATTCTTTTCTCATATTATCTAATTTAACATGCTCTGTAATATCTTGTATTACAGCTATAACTCCAGAATAAAGATTATTATCATCCTTATATGGGGCAAAATATATATTTATATTTTTATCCCCAACATTTATTTTTTGTTCAGAAGAAGTCCAATTTTCTAAATACATTATAGCTTCTTTGTTTACTTCCACATTTAACTTCTTGAATATTTCGTCAAAGGTTTTTTCTTTCTCTATCATCAATAGTTTTCTTGCAACAGGATTTATTAACATTATATTTCCATCTTTATCAAAAGCTATAATTCCATCAGTCATATGAAGTAATATTGCCTCAATTTCACGCTTCTGCTTTCTTACATCATTCAAATTTTGTTTCATTTCTCCAGTCATTATACTAATTATATTTGTAATTTCATCAATTTCGCTTCTTCTTTTCTTCTTTTTCTTACTATTTACCCTTACTAACTCAACATTCTCACCATTGGCCACCCTTTTGGCATTTGTAAGCATGGAATTAATAGGTTTTACTATTGTTTTTGTTATATACAAGCTTATTAAAAAAACAATGCAAGAAAATACTAATATTGCACATAATATTAGTATTTTTATCTCTGTAATCTGCATCTCATATGTAATGCCTTGCCTTAGTATAAAGGCAAAGGCTATTCCAATACCTAAAATTATAACAGAACCCATTATAAAAAATAAACCCAAAATTTTTCTTTGTAATTTTTTCAATTTTTAATTTGAACCTTTCTGAAAAATATTTTATTACTTGGCAGCCAAATAATATCCAATTCCTCTTTTATTTATTATGATTTTGGAATTTTTAGTACTATCTCCTAATTTTTCTCTAATTCTACATACTGTTACATCAACAGTTCTTATATCTCCATAATATTCATAATTCCATACTTTTTCTAATAAAACTTCCCTTGTAACTGGCACTCCTGGCTGCATTGCAAGATATTTAATAAGTTCAAATTCCTTTGGAGTAAGTGCTTTTACTTGTCCTTTTATTTTAACCTCAACCTTTTCAAGATCAAGTTCTAAATCACCAACAACTATTTTATTTGATTTTTCATTATTTTCTTTACTATGATTTCCTTTTTCATCTTCAGATTTTCTTAAATTTGCCTTAACTCTTGCCATTACTTCCCTAACACTAAAAGGCTTAGAAATATAGTCATCGGCTCCAAGCTCTAACCCAACAATTTTATCTATTTCTTCTGACCTTGCTGATACCATTAATATTGGCACATTATATACTTGCTTTATTCTTTTGCACACAGTTAATCCATCCATTTTAGGCAACATTACATCTAATAATATTAGGTCAGGTCTCTTTTCCTGTGCAATTTCAAAGCCCATTTCACCATCTGTGGCTTCTAGAGTATTATAACCTTCTCTTTGCAAATTGCATACCAAAACATCTATTATTGGTTGCTCATCATCAACAACTAATATTGTTTTTTTATTTGGATCTATTTCTTCTTTCATAGAAGTATTTCCTCCTTTTATTATCTTTCTGCATCTTGTTCTTGGCTTGTTTTTTCTTGTATTCTTTCTATTAAATCTAATTTTCCTTTATTATTAACTACTATATCGTATTTTCTATCAAACTCCATTGCAGCCTGATATTCATCTATTACTTCATCAACAGGAATATCTTTAAATGCTGTCTTATCAGGATCATACCCTGCTGCCGAATCCATTTTGCTTTCTTTTATTATTTGTTTTTTTAATTTTTTCGTAATCTTTTGTTTACTTCCATTAACTTTTACCGTAACAACCTCACTAAAAAGGCCTGATTTATCATCAAATGTTTCATAAGCATCAATTTCTATATTTTGTATTTTAGTTGGATCTGTTATTCCCTTAGCAGCTGCAATTTTTTCTTTCATTGCGTCATGGTATACTTCACTTGCCAAATATCTTAAATCAGCAATTGTTTTGCAAGCTTCAACATATTTACTTTCTTCATTTACAGTTCTATCTTTTACATATCTAAGTTGATCGTAAGTTTTTATAGCATCATTTAATTTGCTTAAGTCTTCAATTTTACGCTCTTTTTTTTCTTTAAATTCTTGCTTTTCTTGAGTAATAAATCTATCATAATCTGCAATCTTATCTACTCTTGTTTCTTCTGAATTTAATCTACTTTCTACTGCGGCAAAGTAATCATCATATTCTGCTGCACGTTCAATTGCAAATTGAGCGTCTCTGTTTCTATTAAAATCCATTGCCATTCCAGATATTATTGGAGATGCTAGTGTAATTCCTGTTGCTCCCACGATTATTCCAGCCAATATTTCAATTGCCTTTCTAGCGGCCTTATCCTTTTTGCTTTTAGATCCTTTGAATGTTTTTTCCGTTTTTGCGGGCTTTGAGGCAAGCACTCTTTTTTTTACCATAATTTTTTTCCTTTCTCATAATAATATTTACTGCATTTATTATACATCTCACTTTATTAGTTGTCAAAGTTTTTTTCAATATTATTACCATATTGTTACACTTTGTTACAATATGGTAATTAAGAATTATTGTATTATTACTTCCACATTATATATTCCAGTTTTTTCGATTTTAATCTTTCCTTCAGGAATCTCTTGATTATTACATTTTATATGAATTTTTCTTTCATATATATTCTTATTTTTGTTCTTTACATTAATATTATATATAGCTCCTTCATGTTTATATTTTATGCTATATTCATTCCATTCCTGTGGAATGTGTGGATTTATTCGTATATACCCATTTTCTATATTTAAACCTAAAATATATTTTATTCCTGCAATATACATCCAGCTGCTGGATCCTGTATACCAAGTCCATCCGCCTCTTCCTGCTAAATTTCCTTGTGCGTATATATCTGCTGGCATAACATATGGTTCAACCTTATACCTCTGGCTTCCATCTTTAGTCCTTGAATGCTCTATTGGGTTTATCATCCTAAAGTTTTCATATGCCTTATCATTTAAATCAAGCAGTGATTCCGCAATTATAGCCCATGCAGCTGCATGTGTGTATTGTTGTTGTGGTCATTTTCTCTATCCCACTTTTTTCTCATATACTTTTTTAGCTACACTAAAATTATTATTTAATTCTTGTAGTGGCTTGAAGTTAAAATATATATCAACTTGCTTATCACTATGAATCTCTATTTTTTCTATAAATTCTCTTATAATTTCTTTTGTTGGTTTCTCCATTTGAAGAAACTCTTCTATTAAATTATCTAATCTACTTTCACTTTTTGTCTTATCATTTTCTCCAGATAGCTCTTGTTCAAGCTCTTTAATGCTTTGTTCATATCCTTTTACACACTCTTTTATTCTATTTGCATTTTTCATATATTCATCAAGTGTGATAATTCCTGCTAATCTATCATCATACATTACTTCTAGCTTTCTAGTTTCTTTTTCAATTGTTTCTTTAAAGGAATCTATTTTCTTTTTTATACAAAGTTCTTCAGACTGCTTTGATTTAGATTGTTTTGCAATTTCTTCTAGTTTTTTTATATTGGTGTATTCTTTGCAAACTTCTCTTAAAACTTCTAGCATTTGTTCTTCAAAAACTTGATAATTGAAATTGTGTGGCGAACATACATCAAATTTTCCAAACCTCCCATATCTTTGACATCTGCCATAGATATTTCCATTTTTATCTGGACTTCTTATTCCAATATATCCTTTGCAATCATAACATCTAAGTAATCCCTTAAATAAATAATCATTTTGAACTACTCTTGATCCTTTTGTTGCGTCAATTACTTTTCTTGCTCTTTCGAAATCTTCTTTACTTATTATTGCTTCGTGCATATTTTCTATTTTTATCCAATCTTCTTCAGGTAAATTTATAAATTTCTTTGATTTAAAACTTACCTTTTTTCTCTTTCCTTGTATAACTGTTCCTGTATATATCTCGTTTGAAAGAATAAATCTTACAGTAGATTGTTGCCATAAACCATAAGTTAAAGATTTTGCCCCTCTATTTCTTTTATTATAATCTGATGGAATTGGAATTTTCTTTTTACTTAAGTAATCTGCAATTTGCATTGTACCAAAACCTGCTAAATATTTTTCATATATTAGTTTTACAACATTTGCTGCCTCTTCATCTATTATTAAATGGTATTTGTTTTCTGGATCTTTTTTATAGCCATAAGGTGCTGTTCCTAAATATTCTCCTTGTCTTCTCTTTGATTGTAAAACACTATTTATTTTTTTAGATGTATCTTTAGCATACATTTCATTTAATATTGATTTAAATGGTGCTATATCATTATTTGAATTATCATAAGCAGTATCTATGTTATCTAATATTGCAACAAATCTAACTTCATGTTCTGGAAAATAATTTTCAATATATAACCCTGATTGCACATAGTTTCTTCCAAGCCTTGATAAATCTTTAGTAATAACCATATTTATTTTACCTGCTTCAATATCTGCAATCATTCTATTAAATCCTGGTCTATCAAAACTTGTACCACTTACTCCATCATCAACATATTCTGATATAAAATTCAGCCTATTTTCTTTAACATACTGCACTAGTAATGTTCTTTGGTTTCCAATACTTTCACTTTCTTGATATTTTTCTTTTTCTTCATCTTCTCTTGAAAGTCTAATGTATATACCTACTTTATAATCAATATTATTCATTATTGTATAGCTCACTGTTTCCTCCCTTCTCGCTAATTAAAGATAATGAGATAATATTGATACTCTTGCAAACATTATACCATATTATCTCATCAAATACCATTATTTCATTTTATTTCTTAGCTGTTTTCAAACAATAATTTCCAAATGCTCTTTCAATAACTTTCTCCAATGCTTCTCCTTTTTCATTAAAAAATACATTTATCTTAAAATTATTCTTTTTCTTATATTCCTTTTTTTGTTCCAATAGCCTCACTCCTCTTGTTTTATTTTTTCCAAATTTTAGTTTTTTATACAGTTACAAGTGGATTTGCTCCCATATGAGATTTGTCCTCATTTCTCTTTTTAGAGAATCGCCTCTTTACATCACGTTAGCCAGACGAAAGTATCATTATTCGTGCTTGCAACTATTATTCAATTTTCAATGTACATTTCCATTTTTTGACTTTTTCTACTTTTTGTAGTAAAATTATGTCAATCAAGTGTTGTATATATTATAATTGTGAATTTTAAAAATTCACACTGTACAATCTCAAAAAAATTTTTATTAATTTTAGGTTGTTTGATGTGGAGGTGTTAAAATTGAGTTTTAAACTGGCTTTTGACAAGAATTTAGGACTAGAGCTTTTCGTTTCTAAACATATGTATTATGATAACAGTAAAAAAATATTTTTTTCATCATATAACACTGAGCATATGATTGGTGCAATAGGTTCTTTTCTACTCATATTTTTAAATACAGATTTTGAAGATGATGAAGATTGCAAATCTTTTGTTTTTTGGTTTTGTTTTGAAAACTTATATTATAGAAAATATCCTAAAATAAAGAAGGCAAATCAATACTCATCAACACATTTAAAACTTTCATTTTCTGAATTTAATAAAGAACTTGATAAAATTGTAAAAGAATATAAAGAAGAATTTTTATATCTTAAATATACTTTATTAAAAAATCTAAGATTACCATATGATACCAACTTTTTTAGGCAATATGATGATGCATTAAAATTAACTCAAGAAGATATACAAAATATAATACAAGAAGAAAAAAATATTATGAAGATAAATCAATGAAATATAATGAAACTGAACTAAATGGATTTATGGAAAAATTAAATATACAATTTGAAACTTTTGGTTTACTTTTTGAAAACATAGATATTAGCAAATATAATATTCCATACTATTTTGAAAGTGAAGATATTTTAGCAATAATAGCTCTTATGTTTAAAGAATTTATGTCTGATAATCATAATACTATAAGACAATGCCAAAATTGTGGATATTACTTTGTACCATCAAATTTAAAAGAAACTAAATATTGTAATGTAGAATATGAAAATACAGGCAAAACTTGTAGGCAAATTGGAAAAGAATTAGCCTATAAAAAATCTCTAAAAGAAGATAAACTTCTACATAAATATAGAAAACGCTATATGTCTCTTGCAAGTTTTGTTTCTCATTATGGAACAAATACTGCCATTGCTAGATTTGAAAAATATAAAAAAGATGGGGCTATAATGAAACAAAAATATCTAAATAAAGCAATTACCCCAAAAGAATTTGAAAAATGGATTCAAGATAGCAAAAAATAGAACAGGAAATCATATCTTGTTCTATCTTTTTTATGTAATATCATATTTCATGAAAGTAATTTTGTATCATTTTCAATATCTTCTTTTCTTAAACCACTAAATAATCTACTAAAAAATGATTTTCTAAAAATATTCATATATTTATTCGCTAGACTTTGAGATTCAGATAATTGTCTTTTTAAATCATTTACTTCCATTTCTTTCTGAGCTAATTGCATTTTAGCTTGTTTTTGTAATTGTTCACTATTTGCTTTTAATTTTGAATTTTCTTTTTGCATTTCTTCTATCATTGCTTTTTCTTCTCTAGTCTTATTTTTTTCAAGAATAGCTTTTGCTGTAGGAAATTCAAACTTATTCTTTCCTGTTCCTTCTGCCAAAGGATTCGGATAAAACATATTCTTTCTTGCTAAAAGTAAATTAATATCTATATCAATATTACCCTCAATTAATGGGCTACTATTTACTGATACATTATCAGCTTTAATTTCTCTTAAAAATATAGATGCATTTTGATTATTATCAGTAAATATACTACTGCTATAACCAGATGTATTGAAATTAATTTGCCCTATTGCCTCTTCAAAATCTTCAACTTCGATATAATCTTCAAAAGGAACACTTAAATCACTTCTCACATATATATCTATATTTGCATTCTCTTTTATTATTTTTTTAATAAATGATATATTGGTTAGATCTTCTATATACATATCAAAATAGTTATATCCTTTGCAAACCACTTCAACTTTTGATGCTTTTCTTATTCTATCTTGAAAACTTTTATTTCCAATAGCAAATACCTTATTTATACTTGTACTATTTGAAAGTAACTCTTCTATTCTGCTTGTATATAATATTTGTACCAAATTTTTATCTATGCTGTATGCTTCTAATATTCTTTGAATAAAAATTACAATTAGTTCATTTGTAGCTTTCATATAATCTGATTCACTTGTTATAATTATACTATTATGTGTTAGTATTGCTTTTAATACTAATTCTAATAAACAATATGTGTTTCCATCATAAACAAGGCATATAGTTCCTAAATTATCTGTTTGTTTTCCCTCTAAATAATTATTTTCATTTTGATTCATAGATAAAACTTTTCTATAAACATCTTGGGTAGCACTTATTTCATTATTTAGTTTTTGAAACATATCAAAGTTTAATTTAAATCCATTATTATTTTTTACATCTATTTTATTTGCTTTTTCTATACTTTCTTTATTTTCATCTAATAGTTCAAATATATTTTGAACTACTTTCTTACCATCTATATTTGCATCCATATTAGTATGAGCCATTGTTGCATTTCCTAATATTTTCCTTATATTATCCATATTATCTTTCACCTCTTTCATCATTTTCTTTTTCTATTTCTTGCATAACAGATTGTAACATCTGCTGTTGTTCTTCACTTAATGACGATAAATCAACTTCCAAATCTTGTATTCCTATTTGTTTTAATGCTTTTTTTACTTGGTGAATTATATGTGCTGTAGCTTTTTGTTTTTGTTCTTCCATTAATCCTGTTTTTAATGGTGAAGATAATAAATCTCCTATTTTTACCTTATTATCTTTATCTTTGCTATATATAAGGGCAATTCTTGCAGTAGCCATAACTTGTGTATCATTTGGATCAAGCCCATATTCTCTTGCTATGCTATTAATAATTCTTTGTGATTTTGGTAGATTTTGTTCATCACTTCTTTCACTTAAATATGCTAAATTATCTCTTTCTGTTGCTTGTTCCATTCTCTTCATTGTTAGTAGAACAGTACTAGACATATTTGTTCCATCATATACAGGTACATCATCTTCATGTACATATAAGTTTTCGTGTTCAGATTTTATAGTACCTTCTCTTTCAGCAATCGTATATTGTGTACTCGCATCTGTATATGGGTGTGGTGTCCTATCTGTACCTTTTACTCCAACTTTATCTGTTTCTTCATGTATTGTTTTATCAGCTCTGATTGCATCTGCGATGTCATTATAACCCAAACCAATTGTAACTTTTCCAAATAGTAATGCATCATATTGTTCTTGAGTAATAGTTCCATTATCTAATAGTTCTTGATAAACTCTTGCATCTTCTTGCATTAAATCTTGAGCTGCTTTTTTATAAACTTCTAATACATCAGTAGTTAATCCTTTTCTACCAACATCTGGATGCTCTTTTTCATATAATTCAAATATTCTGTGAGGTATTTCAATATTATCAAAACATCCTGTATATTGATTTCTCCAAAACCAGCTTTGTGCAACTAATCTTCCCTCTGCATCTCTTACACAGAATACTCTACCATCTGGAGATACAACACTATGTTCCATACTTGTTTGTCCAGCTCCATGAATTTCTTGACAACAATCCGTTAGTGTTCCAATTGTTAAAGCTAGTGGATCATCACATCTAAGCATTTCATAAGTATATCCTTTTGTACTTCCTTGTATTCTTGGAATACTCGAAAAATCTCTTACTTCGCCTTCATTGAATAAACTCTGTATTGCCTCAAAATCTTTTTGTGAATATCCAGCTATTTTTGCCTGTTCTGCAACTCCCTCATTTCCAACCTCAATATCTGTATATACAATACTTTTAATATAGTCCTGTGCTACATCAAGAGTTAATCTTCTACCAGCATTTGTCCTTACTATATCTTTAAATTGTCTTTGTATCGTTGCAATATCTTTTGTATATTCTGGATTAGATAATATTCCTTCAATATTGTCATTAAAGAATCTTACAAAGTCAGGATTGTATTCCATTGCAAACGAGTCAAACATTTGATGTGCTTTTTCTGGTGTTAGAATTCTTGGTATTTGAGCTTTTTCTAAAATTTTTCTTACCATTCTAACACTATCTTTATTCTTTTGTTTATCCATACTAAAGACATATTTACCATCATCATTTAAAGTATATGATTGCTCAAATAAGCTTTTCATTTCTTCATCTTTTTTCTGTGGATCACTATGATTTCCACTCCATCTAAATGGATCAAACTCTCCACTAAACATACTTGTAACTTTTTCATATTCTTCTTGTGTTAATTCTTGAGGAACATCAGTAAACAATTTCATTGTTTTATTAAATCCATCATCATCGCCTTGAAATACTCCCATAGCATAAGATGCTTTTAAAATTGCTACTTTACCATCATCATTCAAATTATAGTTATCTATTCTCATTAATTGAGACCATCTTTTACTATTACCAAGAAAACTATCAATCTCCCCCTCTGGAAAATTAAGCATAACAACATGATGTGGTACGAATTTTCCTCCTGTAGATTTATACCAATTTTCTAATACACCTTCTCTATGGTTTTGTACCATTTTTACAATAGTTTCTGGATTTCTTGTTCCTAACTTCATAAGTGTACTGCTATCAAATCTCTTAAATAGTTCTCTATACTCTCTTGAAAATGCTCTACTTAAATCTTTTCCCTGTAAAAATTCTCTCCATTCTGGATGATTTTTTATAGCCTCAAAAGATATTTCTGTCTTTGATGTTCTACCAAATATTGGTATTCCATTTATTCTATTTCCATCATAAAAGAGATCTTTTAATTTTCGAGGTGCATTTTCATCTAAAAACATCTCTGGATGTCTTTGCTTAAAAAATTCTGGTATAGATTCATCATATGGTGATTTTCTATTTAAAATATTTTCTTCAATATTTCCCTGTACTGCAATTTCTCTATCTTCAGCACTTTGACCTTCTATGAATATATCTGCATTTACATCTTTTAAGTATTTCCCATATTCTTCTGCTAAATCCATTATTTCTTGTTCTGTCAACTTTTCCCACATTGGATTTACATATCTTCCACCTGGTCTTGCAAGCATTTCATGTCCATATTTTGTTCTTCCAAATCCCGCACTAATATCTTTAGTAAGTAATAGTTGCTTTATTTGTGGATTTTGTCTAATGTCTTCAAAAGATAATTTTCCAGCATAGAATTTACTTCTTAACTCTTCATCAACTTCTTTTGGAAGGAATAATTCTGGATGTTTTTCTTGGAAACTCAAAGGTAATTCTTCAAAATACTCTATTCCTTTTTCTTTTATTCCCTTGTATATTGCTTGTTCGATTGTTTCTCGTACACTTTCAACCGAAACTTCACCTTTTGTCATTATTCCAATACTATCTAAACATTTTCCATAATCAGCACATATTTTTAAAAATTCTTCTTGTCCTAATTTTTCTGAAAGATATTGAGCCATATTTACTGTATTTGGGACTCCCCCAATAGCATTTCCGTCTTTGTCCATCATTTGCATACTTATTCCAGCCGTCATTTTTTGTGCAAATGCTCTACTTAAATCTTTTCCTTGCAATAATTTAATAAGTTCTGGATTTTGCCTAATCATTTCTGCTGTCATGTGTCTTGTATAAAAAGCTTTTTTAACATTTTCTGGAAGTTCTCCATCTAAAAATATATCTGGATGTTCTTCTCTAAATTTTCCTTGTATAAAATCATAATCTGGATAATCTCTGCTTTGTAAAGGACCTCTTTCATCTCTTGCATGAAGTAATATTTCATACATTCTATCTTTAAATTCATCATATGATAATTCTTTGCTTCCATCTAATTTTGGAGTATTTCCTTCTGCATGAGCAAATAATGTAAGATATATATTATCAGACCACATTTGATGAGAAAACATACCACCTGTTTCTTCATCTAATGCAATAATGTTGTTAATTCCATATTTCTTTATAAATTCTTTTTTTGCATCTTGATATTTTCCCATATTAATTAAGTCTAAAGGTCTTTTTTTAAGCATTTCTCTAATTTGACTTAAATCATTTGTAGTTTCAGATAATTCTGATAAGTCTGTTATTCCATATTCTAAAAGTTGTTTTACATCATAGCTATCTAATATTCTTTGACCATCTCTGCTAACTAATTTCCTAATATCTTCTAGTTCAATTCCATTTAGACTAGCTATCTCTTCAATATTAGTTAGTTTCTGGTCTTTAAACAAATATTTTATATCTAAACCAGATTCTATAATTCTATCAATTCCATACTTTTCTATAAATTCTCTTGTACTAGGAGTTGCTGGTAGATATTCCATAGGAATAAAATCTAAAATCATTTTAAATTCATCCCAATTTTCAACTTGCTCAAAACCATTCCTAGTAATATAAGTTGTAAGTGCTGTACTCATTATTTCTTTTCTTTGTTCTTCTGTTATCGGTCCAGTAGGAACTTCAATACTTTGCATTGCAGTATAATCACTTAATAATCTATCTATTATCGGTTTGTAATCTGCAAATAATTGATATATGTCCTCTCCATATAGACTTATCATTTTTCTCTCATCGCCATACTCTCTAAAAGAATGTGCAACAGTTTTTCCTAAAAAATGTTGCACATTTCCACTAAATTCTTGCATTGATAAATGATGTCCATAGTAATGTTCTCTAACACTTTCAGGTACTTCTTCACTTAAAAATAGGTCTGGATTTTCTTCTCTAAATCTTTCTCCTAACTCGTCTTGTCTATAGTAAAATCTTCTATTTGCAGCATCGTTTGAATAACCAATTATTTGATCTCTTGCAGACTTATATAATACAGGCATAATTTCTTCTGCTGTTCTTAAATTCGGATTAGAATTAAGTAATTCAGTCCATCTATATCTTGTTGTATCAATAAATTGTGCATCTAGTTTGCAAAATTCTTCCCTACCAATAATTTTGTATATATCTCTTAATCCATACGCTAAATTTTTTTCTTCTATTTTATTTGCTAACTCTGGATTATTTTGAATGTCTGTTAGAGTTAATTCTCCTTTGTAAAATCTATCAGCAACCTCTTCTGATATACTTTCACTTAAAAATCTACCTTCATTTTCTTTTCTAAATTCTTCATCAAACATTTCTGGAGAATAATCGTATTTCTCAAAATCAAAATTTTTTATTTGACAACTTTTAAAATTAGGAAATGTTTGATATGCATCATATTCCTCAAGAATAGAAAAATCTATATTTGCTTTTGTTTTTGAAAAATCTAATGGATTATCTTCGTTTGCAAATAAGACCATTCCTCTCCATTCTTCAAAATCTATATCACTTAAATCATGTTCTGACAATATCTCTATAATTTCTTTATATCTCGCTAAAATTTGTTCTTCCTCTTCATCAGAAAGATATTCTCCTCTCTCTTCTGCCTCTTTATATTTAGTAATATAATCTACAATTTCTTGTCTTAATTCTCTAAAAATTTGTAAATCTAACTTCTCCATAAAAAACTCCTTTGTACTTTAATTTAAGCTATTTCATATATTATAATTACTTCATTCTTAAATAATAAAAATTATATTAACTTAATGATATTCTATCAATAAAACATTTTTTTTACAATAGTTTTTATTGATGATTTATAAATTTTTCTTACATTTCCATTTCTAAATTTTTTTTCTCTTTCTTCGTGTTTTATTTGTTTTTCTGCATCTAACATTATATTATTTTCTCTTTCAAAATCTCTAATTAAATTATTTTCTGCACCCATATCAAATTTCTTACAAATCCAAGTTATAAATATATCAATAGTTTCCTTAAATCTATCTACTACTTTATGTAGGAAGCTATTTTCTTTCTCTAACTTATTGATTTTATTAGTATATTTCCATTCCAATTCAAATTCTGTTTTATCATATTCTGTTTTGATGTTATCTACTTCACAATGTAATTTTTCGTTGTCTGCCATTATTCTATCTCTTTCTTTTTGATATTTTTCTGCCTCTTCTATAACCTGTGCTTGTCTTGATAATTGTCTATAACTATCTTTTGCTTTCCAAAATTCACTACAAGCTAATTTATCAATAGCATTTCCTTTTGTATCTATTGCATGAACTACTGGTAAAAATACTAAATGCATATGAGGCGTTTGTTCGTCCATATGCACTTTTGCAGACATTATATATTGTTCTCTTAAGTCTTTGTATTCTGCTATAAATTTATATGCAGTTCCAAAAAATCTCTTTGTTTCCTCTTCTCCTATTCTTTCAAAATAATCACGATCTGATGTTATTATATATTCACAAGCTATATTACTTACTGTTTTAATTTGTCCTTTTAAATTATATTTTTCTCTTATTTTATCAAATTCTTTTTCATAACTATATTGTGGTGATTTTAATGAATAATTCAAATATGATTTTTCTTTGTCTGATAATTCATTGTTTAAATAAAATTTCTGCTGGAATCCATAATCCCTTTAATTTTTGTTTGCTCATATAACTCTCCTTCCTTTGTTTTTAATTAGCTTCACAATCGATTTCTAGGCTTTTTTATTTGTTTTTAATATAAATTTAAGTCCAAAAAATAAACCTTAAGATTTTACTCTTAAGGCTTATCTCAAATGTGGAACTTTTTTATATCATTTTTGTTTCACATTTTTATATTTACATATATTCTAATTCATTTTGTTTACACCAACTAATTGCTATTTCCTTATATCTTTTATCTCTAAAATTATACCATTCCTGAATTATGTCCATTTCAATACAATAGTCTTTAAATCTTCTAAAAGCTCCTTTACCTTGTATTAGTCGTTTAAATTATTACTTATTTCTGAGTTATCAATTGTTTCTATAAAATCTTCCATCATTTTATATTCATTTATTTCATATTGTGTTGGAAGTATTATTGACTCTTCAAATAATTCATCAATTTCATCTTCTGACAAATCTCCATATTCTCCTATATTTGATAAAAAGATTTCATCTTTATGTAGATTATAATAACAATCAACAATATCATCTACCATTTTTAATCCTTCTATTATTTTAGATAATGTTACCATATTCTACTCCTTTTCTTTTTATTTAAATGTTTCCCTAAACTCAATTGGTGAATATCCACCTAACATATATTGAGGACTATTATTGTACCAATCTGTAAATAACTCCATAAATTTTTTTAATTCTTTATCATCCTCAAACATACACATATTAGATAAATCGCCTAAAATATCTATTCCTAATTCGTTATTTTTTAATAGTCTCTTAAATGTCCATTCATATATATTGTCATTTTTAGATTTTAGAAATTTGTATAATTTTTTTGCTCTTTCGTCATATAGATATTCTTCTCTTTTTAATAACTCTTGCTTACTAAATTGTTTATATTTCATTCTTCTTGCTTTTTGTTCTTCAGCAATTTGACCTATGTCAATAGGCACTTCCTCCTCATCTAAGTATGTAACAAATGCTTGTATTTCATTAGTATTTGTCCATCTAATATTGTAATCATTTATAAAAGTATTTAAGTTTAATCTCGTAAAATAAATATCTCTTAATTCTGTTTCAGTTATTATTTCATTCATATACTTACTTAATTGTTTTCTTAGAAATTCAAAATCCACTATTCCATATGCATATAACATACATTTAGTTAAATCTTCTATTTCTCCATATCTTTTTGCTATTTTCTTATTTTCTTCTGAAAATAATACTTTTAATTTTTCTATTACCCCTGGATTTAATGTGTAATTATAATCATGATACTTAACTCTTAAAACTATAATCATAGCCTCTTCTAAAAATCTTATATCTGGATGTTCTCTTTTTAAGAAAAATTTTTTTATATCATCGCTTGTCTTAGCATATTCAGTTAACCTTTCTAAATCTTTATAAGCTCTATATGGTAGCATTTCTATAATTTTCTCTTCATCTGCGTTCTCATATATATCTGGCATCATTTTTAGTATATCTTCTTTAGTTGTGCTTTCTTTAATATTGTTTTCAAATACACTATTTACTACGAATATCATTGTATCTTTTGTTACATTTATTCTTCCATTATATTCTCCCATATTTTAACCTCTTCAATTTTATATTTACTGTTTCTTTTATATATTCATATAGCATTTTCCCTTAATAAATTTTTTTATTTGTTTTTCATCTTTTCCCTCATAATATGAAATAAGTAAGTCCTTAAATTCTTCTGTTAGCTCTGCTGGAATTGCTATTATTCCTTTTCCTTTTGAAATCAAATAATGATTACTATAAATTACTGCTGTTCTTTTATTTCCATCAATAAAAACTTGTTTTTTCATTGTATATAATAGCAATTCTATTGCTCTATCTATATCATCCAGTTCCTTACTAAAAATTTCTTCTAATTCTTCTTTTATTACACTTTCAATAGGCAAATCTGGTTT
>CAKOXG010000003.1 GCA_934130025.1 uncultured Clostridia bacterium | reverse complement strand
TTAATGAATATGCCAAACTCTTTTTACCAAGTTCAATTTCCTTACCTTTGTACTCGTCAAATACTTTACTTTCTATTAATAATGAGCCTGCTGATTTTTTTATCATTTTTGCTATTTCTGCTGATTCAATTTTGCTATCTACTATTATACTCAAGTCTTTCTTTACTGTTGGATATTTAGATATCTCTTTGAACTTCATTTTTCCTGTTTTCTTTTCTAGTAATTTGTCTAGGTTTATTTCCATTACATACACTGGTTCTTTTGAAACTTTTGGATGTATTTTTCCAACTATTCCAACAATATCATTATTTACAGAAATTACTGCACTTTGTCCAGGATGTAGTTCCTTTGGCATATCTTCTTTTACAACAAAACTATATCTTCCTGCATATCCTAAATAGTCTAAAATTTCTTCTGCAATTCCTTTTATTATGTAGAAATCTACCTGTTTGCTTGAACCAATTCCATAGTAATATTCACCTGTCATTAAGCAAGCAAGTTTATTTTCTTCTTTGTATTCTTCATCTCTTTTGTAAAATGTTTTTCCCATTTCAAATATTGCAATATCTTTATTGTAATGTGCAACATTGTATTGATATATTTTGTATAAAGATGTAATTATGCTTTGCCTTAATGTGCTTCTTTCTTCTGTTAGTGGAGCTAAAAGCTTTATACTTTCTATGTTTTCTTTTTTATCGTATCCAGCAAAGTTTGTTGCTTCTTTTTCATTTACAAGAACATAAGATAAGGTTTCATTTAAGCCTAAATTAACCATTTTATGTCTTATTTCTCTTGCAGTCTTATCATAGCTTCCCATTTTTATTGGCATTACAGGGACTTTAGATTTTATATTATCTACTCCATAGATTCGGCCAACTTCTTCTATTAAATCTTCTTTTATAGAAATATCAAGTCTTCTTCTTGGAACATTTACCTTTATGTTTTTGCCATCTTCTTCATAATTAAATCCAAGTCTTGTAAATACATCAAGCACTGACTCCTTTGGAATATCAGTTCCCAAAACATCATTTATTTTTTGATATGTAATTTCAATTTCTTTATTTTCCATATTCTCTTTGTTATATTCTACTGTTCCAGTTAGCACTGTTCCTAATGCTATTTCTTCTAACAATTTTGCCGCACGCTCCACAGCCATATATGTTCTATTTGGATCTAATCCCTTTTCAAAACGGTTGCTTGCCTCACTTCTTATTATTTTTTGAGCAGTTTTTCTTACTTTTACAGAATTAAATATTGCAGATTCAATTATTACATTTTTTGTATTTTCTGTTATTTCTGTATCAAGTCCGCCCATAACCCCCGCCAAGCCAATTGCTTCTTTACCGTTAGAAATTACAATATCGTCAGTTGTTAATTCTCTTTCAATGTTATCAAGCGTTGTTAGTTTTTCGCCATTTTCTGCCATCCTAACTTCTATTAATCCTTGTAATTTGTCTGCATCGTAGAAATGTAGTGGCTGGCCAAGTTCAAGCATTACATAGTTACTAATATCTACAACATTGTTTATTGGCCTTATTCCACACGCCATTAATCTATTCTTTATAAAATCTGGGCTCTCTTTTATTTGTACATTTTCAACTTTTTTAGCTAAAAATAATGTACAGTTATCGGTGCCAATCTTAACACTAAATTCATCTTTTATATTTTTATCAGACTCCTTATGTGATAAATCTGGGCTTTTTATTTGTTTATTATATATTGCTCCAACTTCATAAGCCATTCCTAAAACACTAAGTAAATCTCCACGGTTTGCAGTTAAATCAAAATCGATTACTCCATCATCCATTTTCATGTATTTTATTGGGTCTTCTCCAACTGGTGCATCTGTTGGTAATTCATGTATTCCTTCTTTATCTTCTGGTTTTAGAAATTTACTATCAAGACCAAGTTCCGCCATAGAGCAAAGCATTCCGCAAGATTCAACTCCACGTTTCATACTGTTGCTGATTGTAATTCCTCCAGGAAGTTTCGCACCAGGAAGTGCAACAATAACTTTCAAACCTGCTCTTACATTTGGAGCTCCACAAACAATTTGCCTAACATCTTTTCCAGTATCTACTTTGCAAACATGTAAATGGTCAGAATCTGGGTGCATTTCGCATTCCTTAACCTCTCCAATTACAAGGTTTGTTGCAGAAATAAACTTTCCCTCAGAATCATATTCATTTCCAACCTTAGTCATATTTTCGGCTAATTCATGTAATTTTTCATTTGTATCAAAATCAATATCTAAATAATCTTTTAAAAAATTAGTACTTAAAATCATAATAATACCCTTTCATTCAATTTTTATCAATTTGAGAAACCTAGGACAAACAATTCAGTTTATTATTTGTCCATTCTGTCAAATTGAGATAAGAATTTTACATCATTTGTATATAAAAGTCTCATATCAGTTATACCATATTTAAACATTGCTAAACGGTCTAATCCTGTTCCAAATGCAAAACCACTATAAACCTCTGGATCATATCCATTCATTTTTAGTACATTTGGATGTACTATTCCAGAACCTAAAAGTTCTATCCATCCAGTTTGTTTACATAGGTTACATCCTTTTCCTCCGCATTTAAAGCAGCTTACATCAACTTCATAAGATGGCTCTGTAAATGGGAAGTAACTTGGCCTAAACCTTAACTGTGTATTTTCTCCAAGCATTTTTTTCATGAATATTTCTAAAGTTCCTTTTAAATCCGCAAATGAAATATTTTTGTCAATAACTAATCCTTCCACCTGATTGAATTGATGTGAATGAGTTGCATCATCTTCTTTTCTATATGTTTTTCCTGGGCAAATTACCCTTATTTGGGTTTTCTCTTCATTAGCCATCATTGTCCTTGCTTGTACTGCTGATGTTTGTGTTCTTAATAAATACTCAGGAGTAATATAAAAACTATCCTGCATATCTCTTGCAGGGTGCCCCTTTGGTAGGTTTAATCTTTCAAAACAATACTCATCTGTTTCAAGCTCAGGCCCAGACACAACATCATAGCCCATAGATACAAATAAATCTTCCACTTCTTCAATTATTCTATTTAAAGGGTGCTCGCTTCCCCTTTTAACCTTTGTTGCAGGAAGTGTAACATCTATTTTCTCTGTTTCAAGCATGCTTTCTAATTCTTTTTCTTTAAATTCCTGCTCTTTTTCAGAAATTAATGTTTCAATTTCATCCCTTACTTTATTTACAAGGCTTCCGACAACAGGTCTTTCTTCTGCTGCTATATCTTTCATTCCCCTTAGTATTTCAGTAAGTTCGCCTTTTTTTCCTAGCACACTTATTTTTAAATCATTCAATTCTTGACTATTTTTTATTTGTTCAATTCTTTCCTTTGATTTTTCAGCAATTTGCTCAAGTTTTTCCCTCATTATCGAGTAGTCCTCCTCTTCTTACATAAACATTAAAAATCCTCTTTATTATATTCCTTCTTTGTTAATTTATCAATATTTTTAACCCTTTTACATATATTTTTTTATTATAAATTTAATTTAACTTTTTTTCTTAACATTTTTATATATTTTCCAATATTTGGGGCTTTTTAGCACAAAAGAAAAAGGAAGGTTCTCCCCACCCTTCCTTTAACCGGGGAATTACTTCTTTTTCCCCTTAAACTTCTTGCCCTTTACAAGGGTGTTTGAGATCGGATCATAGATCCAACCTTGATCCTTCATCAGGTGGATGTAGTCCACGAGAATCATCTCTTCTTGCCCCTTGAGGCTAGGCCGCTCTGCGGCCATCCTGCGGATGCTCAGCAGCACGCTGCTGAGATAGATAATTTCGCCTTTGCTTCCAAAAGCGTATTCTCTATCTCCCTCCGGCTCTCCTCCGTAGCTCCTGATGAAATCAGCATCCACGCCGACTTTCTCCAGGGCCTCATGCAGGGCACGCTTCTTTTTCTTTCCAAACATGATGATTCCTCCTTATGAATCATTACATTTGTATTGCTAGATAATCATCTAGCAAGAGAGTTTACAAAAAGAATTACATTCTTTATAATACCACAATTAGCCCACTTATGTCAAGTAGGCTAATTGTTACTTTATAACTTCTGTTAATTTTTTTATTAATTTTTGGAACCAAGAAGAATTATCATCTATCACAACTTTTTCAGAAGCAGGTTCTACATAATCTTTTTTTTGCAAATCTAGATATACCTTTTGGCTATTATCTAATTTTTTCATTCCAAGCTTCTCTTCTGCAGCTTTTTCCACAGAATTTAAATTTAAGCTATTTTCTATGCTTACTTTCAATTGTTCATTTTCTTTTTGTACTGCACTTACCTGTGACTTGATGTTTTCCTTTTGGTTATATTTCTCGTTTATTAGTGAATATCTGTAACTTATTGTAAATAGCATTATAAAAGCAAGTATTATATATGCTACCGGCTTATAGTTATATTTAGTTTTAACTATTTTTTTACTTTTTTTATTATTCTGTTGTTTATTTTTTATACCAGTATTTTTTTGTTTTGAATTGTTTGGCTTGGCTTTATTGTTTTTTCTTGGTAAATCATACTCTGGTTGCAATTTCCTAGGGCTTGTTTCATACTGATATGAATACGGTCTATATGCCATAAGTTAGATATTCACCTCTTTTCTCTTTGTTTATTCTTTATCGTTTCTCTCAAATATTCTAAGTTTTGCACTTTTTGATCTTGTGTTTTCCTGTTTTTCTTTTTCGCATGCCTCTATAGGCTTTTTATTTATAATTTTTCCAAATGATTTATAACCACAAACACAATAAGGAAGTTCTTTTGGGCATGTACATTTTCCTTGAGCTTCCACATAGGCATTTTTTACAGCTCTATCTTCTAATGAATGAAAAGTTATAATGCACAACCTTCCTCCCTCATTTAGAACCTTTATTGAATCTAACACTGTGTTATATAAAGGTTTTATTTCATTGTTAACTTCAATTCTTATTGCTTGAAATGTTCTTTTAGCTGGATGGCCATCTTTTTGTTTAGATTTTGGAATTGACTTTTCTATTATATCAACTAATTGTGCTGTAGTTTCAATTTGCTTTTCTTCTCTTGCCTTACAAATATTTCTTGCAATATTTCTTGCAAATCTTTCTTCTCCATAATTGAATATAATATCTGCTAACTCTTCTTCTGAATAATCATTTACCACATCTTTTGCAGTTAATTTTTGCTGTTTATCCATTCTCATATCAAGAGAATTATCCCCCATATAGCTAAAGCCTCTATTTCGTTCATCAAGCTGGTAAGACGATACTCCTAAATCTAATAATATTCCATCAACTTTTTTTATTTCAAGTTTTTTTAAAATTTCACATATTTCATCATGGTTGCCATGAATGTATTTTACATTTTTGAATTCTTTCAAATTCTCTTTTGCAGCATTTAAAGCTTCTTCATCTCTATCTATTCCTATTAAAAGTCCCTTACTAGATAGCCTTTTTAATATCTCCTTGCTGTGCCCTGCTCCACCAAGAGTTCCGTCTACATAGATTCCATCTGGTTTTATCTTAAGCCCCTCTATACATTCATTTAGCAATACTGGTGTATGTTTGAATTCCATAATTTCCTCTAATCTTAAAAATTCTTTTAATAGCACAATAGTTGGTATTTTAAGTAAAATACCAACTCTACAAGTGCTTTTAACTATCTTTGGTTTAGCAACTTGAAAAATTCAAATTTTTTCTTTAATTTTTTAAAACTATTTATCTAAAGTACTTTATTTGTAGGTTTTGGTTTTCTTTAGTTAGATACAGTTTTAATCTTTTGTTATTTATCTTTTGTTCACATTTGGCTTTAGTTTTTCCCATCTTTTGTTTTCTTCTTTTTCTTCTGTTAAGGCTATATAATCTTTTATAAAAAAAGTTATATACTTTATATTCCAAGTTCTTCCATATTTTTTTCTATTTCTTCAATAGATAAATTTTCTTCACTATTGTGCTCTTCCCATTTTTCCTTATTCCAAATTTCTATTCTAGTTCCAGCTCCTATAATAGCTACATCTTTATCTAATGCTGCAACTGCACGAAGCTTACTAGCAATTAAAAATCTGCCTTGTTTATCTAGTTCACATTCTGTTGCTCCTGATAAAAAGAATCTTACAAAGTTTCTAGCATTTTTGTTTGTAATTGGTAGTGTTTTTAGCTTGTCCTCAAATTGTTTCCATTCAGGCATAGAGAATCCAAATAAACAACCATCTAATCCTGTTGTTATTATAAATTTTTCTCCCATATCTTCTCTTAATTTTGCAGGCATTATTAGTCTGCCTTTTGAGTCTAAAGAGTGGATATATTCACCTATTAACACTTATTCCACCTACCTTACTTTTTCACCACTTTGTGCCACTTCTTACCACTTCAATTAAATTTTAATACAAGAATTTATAAAATGCAATAGTTTTTTAAAATTTTTTAAATATTTTTTGTATAATTTTTCTTTGTTGTTTTATACTATTTGAAGAGGATTTTTATTCTATGTTCAAAAAGATAATTATAGGATTGTTAGTTGGCTTTATTAGTGGAATGTTTGCATCTCGGTGGAGGATTGCTACTCATTCCTGCTTATATACATTTTTTCAGTTCTTCTGAAAAAGAAGCAAGAGCTACTGCAGTTTTTTGTATTCTTCCAATGGTAATAACAACTGCAATATTTTATGGCAAAAACAATTTCATAGATATACGAATTGGTACATTGTGTGCTATAGGCGGTATTATAGGAAGTTTTATTGGTTCTAATCTCCTTAACAAATTAAATGTTAAATATTTGAAAATAATTTTCATAATATTCCTTTTATATTCTGGAATTAGAATTGTATTTTTTGGTTGATTTTAAGGTGGCATTATGCAGGAAATAATTATTGGTATAATAGCAGGCATTTGCACAGGCCTAGGCATGCGGTGGTGGCTCTATTTTAATTCTCTTTTTAACAATTTTTATGAATCTTGAGCAGCATATTGCCCAGGCGACAAATTTAATGTTCTTTATTCCAGCAGCTATTATCAGCATTATTTTTAATTTTTTTAGTAAAAATATAAATTTCAAAAATGCTATTATAATTGCAACTGCTCGGTATAATCGGTGCCGCCTTTGGCTCTATTATATCTGAAAGAATGGAGGTCTCTCTTTTAAAAAAATTATTTGGTATATTTATGTTATTTATTTGTTTTTATGAAATTCATTCATATTATATTTTGTATATAAAGAATAAAAAAAACACATAATATTAAAAAAAATCTAAGGAGGTAATTTATGAAATTCGTTGAAGGAATGATCGTTGGTGGTATGATTGCAGCTTGTGCCACTATAATGTGTACCCAAAACAATGTACTCTGTGCAAGTGATAAAAAGAAAATGATGAAAAAAGGAAAACAGTTTGCAAAAAAAATGGGCCTTATATAGTAAAAAATCAGCTACTAGATATCTAGTAACTGATTTTTTATACAAGAATATTTATTATTTATTGTCTTGCTTTTTTTCTTCTATAACAATTTCTTCCTGACTACTTGACTTCTTTTCAGGATTAAATATTGAATAGAATATTATTCCAAGTGCAAACATTGCTACTAATATTCCTGCTATTCCACCTATTATTGGAATTAATTTTACTATGAAAATTACAGCAACTGTTAGTGCACTCATTAGAATTCTCATTCCTTTTGAATCTTTCTTTATTTTGTCACATAACATTTTTCCAACTGGAATTGAAACTATTGCAGGTGAAATTTGAATTAAGAACATATAAATTAGCAATAATGCTACAGCTGGTATTATTCCTATAACTGTGCATAATAATATAAAGCATGCCATTGGTGTAAGAAGTAGAATAAGTGCTCCAACCCCAAGTGTTTGCCATGGCTTATTTTTTACTACTTTTAATGTATTTTCATCTGCTACCTTAAATCTTGGCAGTAAAGCAATAACAATAACTATTAAACTCAATATCAATAATCTTATAAAATCTGACATATAGTCTGCTATAATTCTTGTTACACTAATTGATTCACTTTGTGCTTGTGAAAATGCTGTGCTACCTACCACAATACTTTGTGGTATTGCTTCAGTTTTTGCAGAATAATTTAAATTTCCTCCTATTTGAGCTGTTGTTTCGCTTACTTTTACATTTTCAAATGATAAGTTTGCATTTCTCTTAATTAATCCATTTAAATTAATTGTATTTGCTGTTGCGGTAATATCTCTTATAATATATGATGTGCTTGCAAGAGTAAGGTTATTACTCATTGAATATATATCATATACATACCCCTTAACTGTTACATCATTTGCGCAAACAAACAAATCACTGTATATGTATGTTTTTTCCCCTAGCTCAAGCTTGTTGGCAAGAACAAAAACATTTCCATCTATTTTACTATTAATTGTTACATTTTCTCCTAAAATATATACGTTTCCAGATACATTATAGTCTATTGTAACATTATTTTCACATAGAAATAAGTCTCCATCTTTTTTATCTTGTGTTTCCACTACTTGATTGGTTGTCTCTTCATTTAATTCTGTTGTAACAACATCTTCCTCATTTTCTGCAAAACATTTTACAGAAAATAAACTCATAAGAATTAATAAAATGCTAAGCACAGCAATTAACTTTGGTATTCTTAATTTTTTCATAGATATTCTCCTTTCATTTTTATTATTTTTAATATATATTTAAATCTATAAAAAGTCAATTCTTTTTCTTATATTTGCACATTTCTTTCAACACGCATTTTTCACATTCTGGTTTCTGCGAATGGCATATGTTTCTTCCAAGCCATATGAATAAATGGTTTACATCTTTATAATATTCTTTTGGAATAACTTTTAATAGGTCTTGTTCAATTTTTAACGGGTCATCTTTTGATGAAAATTCTAACCTATTTGCTATTCTTTTGCAATGAGTGTCTACAGCAATTCCCTGTGGCATGTTAAAGGCTTCCAGCATTATTACATTTGCACTTTTTCTGCCAACGCCTGGTATTGTTTGTAGTTCTTGTATTGTTTGTGGTACTTTTCCATTAAAATCATTCATTATCTTTATTCCAGCCTGTTTTAAATTTTTGGCCTTATTTTTATAAAATCCACACGAATGAATAAGTTCTTCAATTTCTTCTATATTGGCATTGGCAAACTCTCGTGGTGTATTCATTCTTCTAAACAGCTCTGGCGTTACTTTATTCACCCTGTCATCAGTGCACTGAGCTGATAAACATACAGCCACAAGCATTTCAAATGGAGATGAAAAGTCTAAACTACATTTTGCATCTGGATATTCTTTTTTTAATATTTCGATTATTTTCACAGCATCTTTTTTCTGCATTTTTTATTATATTCTCCTTAGAAATTTCAAGTTTTATTACTTAATCTATTATACTATATTCCTTTAGCCTTTTCAATTATCACATTTATGTTAAATTGTTAATATTATATGTAAAAGGAGGTAATTTATGTTTAGTGCATTAAAGAAAACTATTGGTGTTTGTTTAATTGGAATTGGTGCAGGAATTTTATTAGTTCTATTACTTCCCATTACAGGCTGGCTTTTTATAATTGGATGTGCTTTGTTTGGTTTAGGCTTAGCTTGGCTGTTTTGTAAAAAATAAATGAAAGGATTTGATTTTTATGAAAATTGTAGTAAAAAAAGTTCCTAAATTTTTAAGGGGTTTTGTAAAATTGATTTTTGGTATAAAAGACGAGAAATAATCTACATATGGTATTACACAAAAAACGAGATTACTAAAAATACTTTTCAATAGTTTTAGTAATCTCGTTTATAATGTATAAAACTCATAAAAGAACCCTCTTTTAGAAATAGATTATGCTCTTGTTACTTTTCCAGAACGTAAACATTTTGAACATACTTGTATTGTTTTTGGCTCTCCATTTATTATAGCTTTTACACTTCTTAAATTTGGTTTCCATGTTCTAGAAGCTCTTCTACTAACATGAGAACGTGCTATACTTATTTTATTTCCGTGTGATACTGATTTTTCACATATTGCACATTTTGCCATAATTAATTGCACCTCCTATTTGAATTAATAAAATAGACTATGTATAATGATACCATAAAAGTTTCAAAAAAACAAGTCTTAAAATGAAATTTTGTGAAAAGGTGCCAGTTTTTATATTTACTCTGCTAACTTTATGTTTAAGCACTCTTCGTCTTTCAATAATTTCCTTGCAACATTAATAAAATTACATTCGGTATCTGTCAAATATATCTGATATTTTTCTGCTATATTAGCATTTGTTTTATCATCATTTCCTTTTTCAATATACTTTTCAAAATTTTCAGCAATTATTTTTCCAGTATTAATTATTTTGCAATCTTTCTTTACTTCTTTCTTAAAAATATTCTCAAACAAAGGATAATGTGTGCAACCTAAAATTAAAGCATCTACATCATGTATTCCATTCATATATTCATGAACCGCTAGCTCTGCAATCTTATTATCTGTCCAACCTTCTTCAGCCATTGGTGCAAGTAATGGACATGGTTTATTTATTACTTCTAAATCACCTTTAAGCTTTTTTAAATTATTTTCCCATGCATTGCTTCTTATTGTTCCTGCAGTTGCAACAACTCCAACCTTCTTTATTTTTTCATCGAAAGCAATATATTGACAGGTAGGCTCTATAATTCCGATAATTGGTATATCATACAATTCTTTTACAACATCTAAAGCCTGACTCGTTGCAGTTCCACATGCAATTATTATTGCCTTAACATCTTTTTTTATTAAAAATTCTATGCCTTTCTTAGCCAAATTTATTATACTTTCCTTTGATTTTGAACCATAAGGAAAGCTCTTAGTATCTCCTAAATATATAATTTTTTCTTCTGGAAATTTTCCTTTTATCTCTTTAAAAACAGTAAGTCCTCCCACTCCTGAATCAAACATTCCAATAGGTCTTGTATCCATAAAATCATTCCTTTCTTCACAATACATATTATTATAATACTCTTTATAAAATAATTCAATTTTTTAGTTATTTTCTTTTTAATTTGTATGATTTTCAACTTACATTTTCTCATATAATTTGCATTTGATATTTTCTTGTTAATCTTGTGCTCTTTGTTTTTAATCTACAGAGTTGTACTTGCATTTTTTTAACATACCTCATCTCAGATGTAACCAATAATTATTATAATCATATTATATATAAAGCAAATTTGCTAATAAAATGAAAGGAAGAATTTATTATGGAATACGATAAAAATATTTGTCCTGTTGTTAATGTGGATGGAGTTATAGAAAGAGGTAAACAATATGACCTAGACATCACATTACCAGAAGATAATAGAAATGTTATTTATGGTATTGTAAAAGATTGTTACAAGGAGCCTGTTTGTGATGCTGTTGTAAAATTAATTGAAGTTGAATGTAAACTTGGAAAAGATGTAAGGAAACCTGTTTCTCATACTTTTACCGATGAAAATGGAGAATTTGTTTTTGGCCCTCTTTGTGCTAATAGGCTTTACGAGGTTGAAATTTGGGTAAATAATGTAAAGCATGCAAAAATTTGCACCGAATGTCATCGTAAAGGTGAGTGCTTAAAAGGCATAGATATAGATTGCAAACCAATGCCTCCTTGCAAGCCCGATAAGCCTTGTGACCCTTGCAAGCCAAAGGACGATTGTAGAGAAGACTAAAGCTAAATATTAAAAATATAAAGCTTTTTTAAAAGAATAATTGAAAAAGGCTGTATTTGCAATAAAGCTTATACTGCCTTCTTTTTTATCTTAATTTTTTTATTGTTTCAGCATAATCGTTGGAATTTAAAATTGCTGTTCCAGCTACTAGTATATCTGCACCAGCATCAATAATTTCTTGGGCATTTTCCACATTAATTCCACCATCTGCTTCTATATCAAAATCTAAATTATGCTCTTCTCTGTATGAGCTTAACTTTTCTATTTTTCTTATGGTTTCTGGTAAAAGCTCTTGCCCACCCTTTCCAGGTTCAACTGTCATAACTAAAACCAAATGAACAAATGGAAGAAATTCAAATATTTTTTCAACATCAGTTTCCGGTTTTATGGATATTCCCACTCTTCTTACTTTACTTTTTATAAAATTAATGTTTTCCCTGATTTGTTCTGAATTCTTACATGCCTCGTAATGGAATGTAATTATATTTGGATTAAAAATCTTGTAGCTATCAACATAATTTTTTACATCCTTAACCATTAAATGTATATCTAGTGGCACTCTAGTAACATGGCTCAAGTATTCTCCATATTCTAACATTAAATCATGTGTATTGTTTTTTACAAATTCACCATCCATAACATCAACATGAAAATAATCTGTTTTAGCTTTTTCAAGTTCAAATATAGTATCTATTATTCCATCCTTTTTTGCACTTAATAATGAAGTTGATATTTCTACCATTTATGGTCCTCCTTATCTTTTAATTCTTCATAAATTTGTTTATAATTTTTATATCTATTTTCATTTATATTTCCACATTTTATACCATTTTTTACTCCACAATTTTCTTCTTTTATATGGCTGCATCCAATATATTCACATTCTTTTATACCATCTCTAAATTCTACAAAGTATTTATCAAGTTCTCTATATGGAATTTCAAATATATCAAATGTTGAAAATCCGGGAGTGTCTGCAATATAACTTTCTTTTTCTAATTTATACAGCTTTATTCCTGTTGTTGTGTTTTTCCCTTTTTTATTTTTTTTACTTATTTCTCCTTCTTGTGTTAATTCATTTTTAAATATATCATTTATTAAAGAAGATTTTCCAACTCCAGAATTTCCAGAAAAAGCACTAATATTTTCTTTTAATAATTCTGTCAATTTGTGAATTCCGAGAGAAGTTTTTGCATCAGTTTCTATTACATCATAACCGATTTTAGAATACAAAGCTGCAATTTTTTTATACTCTTTTTTTTCGTCTAAATCAATTTTGTTTATTACAATCACAGGTTTTATTTTCAAAAATTCTGCAAAAGCTAGTTGCTTATCAAGCAATAGCAAATCTGGTTTAGGGTGTTTACAAGACAGTACAAATATTATTTGAGTTAAGTTTGCCATTTTGGGTCTTTTTATGTAATTTTTTCTTTCTATTATTTGCTCAATAACTGCTGTGTTTGTTTCATTGTTCAATATTTCAAACGAAACTTTATCTCCTACAACAGGAGTAACCTCCTCGTTTTTTAATTTTCCCCTTGCAGTAGCTGTGTATTCTTTTTGCTCATTTATTTCTTCTATAGTATATAAATTTGCTTTATTTTCAACAATTCTTCCTTCCATATTTTTATTCCAATCTTATTTATTATACCCTGGTTTTCCAAGCAGTCTAAACATGTTTTTCTTATATTTTTCAACTCCTGGTTGATTAAATGGATTTACTCCTAATATTTTTCCAGACATAGCACAAGCAAGTTCAAAGAAATATATCAGTTGTCCTAAGTTTTCTTCATTCAAATCTTTCATGCTGATTACAATATTTGGAACATTTCCATCAACATGTGCTTGTATTGTTCCCTCCATAGCTTTTTTGTTCACAAAATCTAATGATTTTCCTACAAGGTAATTAAGCCCATCTAAATCGTCTTCATCCAAGTTTATGGAAATATTTGATTCTGGTTTTTCTATTCTTATTACAGTTTCAAACAAATTTCTTCTACCTTCTTGTATATATTGCCCTAATGAATGTAAATCTGTTGTAAAGTCTGCACCAGCAGGGAATATTCCTTTTCCTCCCTTTCCTTCACTCTCACCATATAGTTGTTTCCACCATTCAGTCATATAGTGCATCTTAGGTTCATAATTTACAAGAATTTCTATGTTTTTTTCATTTTTATATAATATATTTCTTACTACCGCATATTGGTAACATTCATTATACTTTAAATTGTCATCACAATACTTGTCTTGTGCAAACCTAGCTCCCTTTAGCAATTTATCTATATCTATTCCAGCAACAGCAATAGGTAAAAGCCCTACAGGAGTTAGTACCGAGTATCTACCACCAACATTATCTGGAATTATAAATGTTTCATATTTTTCTCTATCTGCTAATTGTTTTAATGCTCCTTTTTCCTTATCTGTTGTTACATAAATTCTACTTCTTGCTTCTTCTAAATCATATTTTGATTCTATTAACTCTCTAAAAATTCTGAATGCAATTGCGGGTTCTGTTGTTGTTCCCGATTTTGATATAACATTTATCGAAAAATCCTTATGGCTAACTAAATCTATTATGTCATTCATATAGTTTGGGCTTAAGTTATTTCCAACATATAAAATTTGAGGTGTTTTTCTCATATCTTTATCTTGCAAATTGTAAAATGAATCTGTTAAGCTTTCTATTACAGCTCTTGCCCCAAGATACGAGCCTCCAATTCCTATCACAATTAAAACATCAGAGTCATTCTGTATTTTCTCTGCACACTCTTTTATTCTTTTTATTTCTTTTTTATTATATTTAGTCGGAAGGTCTAGCCATCCTAAAAATTCTTTCTCATCGTTTTTATTTTCTTGTAAGCTTTTGTGAATTTCTGATACCTTTTTACTGTATTTTAAAATTGCACTTTCTGATATTCCTGAATTTTGTAAGTCTATTTTGCAACCCATCATTTATATCACTCCTTTGTTTATTTTTATATACCTATAATATATTAAAAATGAAATGAATTCAATAGTTTTTATTTAAAATGAATATTTGAAATTATCGCTCATATATTTAAACAGTTCATTTTGGACAAATACATATACTATTTTATCATCATTGTATCCTATAAATTTGGAAAGGAAAGGTATTTTATGTTCAACGTTAGGGTTATAAATTTACGTAAGCTTTTAAAACTCGCATTTATTATTATACTAATTTTTATACTATATGCCATTCTTTCAAATCTTCCGTATAATACTAAAAATATATCTTTAGAGCAAACCGATTTAATTTCTGATAACTCTGACTTTCCTTTAATTATTGCCAAATTTATATTTAACCAAAATATTCCTGGACTATCTATTTTAAATAATCAGAGCATTATAGATTCAGAAACTTCATATTTAGAAGGCCACAGTTCTATTCAGTATCTTATAGGTCAAGAGTTATCTATAATAAAATCGACAAAATTAGCAAAAGAGCCTATCGACTATAGTTTAAATGAGTCGGTTCAATCAGATATTTCAAATTCTTCTGATTCTTCTGATTCTTCTAGCCAATTAGAACACGCCCCAACAAATGTAGCAACTACTGTAATAGAAAACAATGTTCCGAATAAATATACAGACTCTTACAATGGTGTTTCTATAAAAAATGGAACTAACTACTCATTAACAGAAGATATATTAAATCCCAATAACATTGATATTAATAAAAATGATGTAATGATTTTTCACACCCATACTTGTGAAAGCTATACCCCAACAGAAAACTACACTTATGAGGAAAGTGGAACTTTTAGAACAACAGATTTAAATTTTTCTGTTTCTAGAGTTGGGGATGCACTGTCAGATCAGCTATTATCTTATGGTTTTAACGTAACCCATGATAAAACATATCATGATTATCCGGCATATTCAGGTTCTTATGGTCGTTCCCAGGCAACTGTTGAAAATCTACTAGTATCACATCCTGGTACAGACATTATAATAGATTTGCACCGTGACGCCATTACAGATACTTCTTATGCTCCATCTGTAATAATAGGTGACGAAACAGTTGCACAATTAATGTTTGTAATTGGAACAGATGGTGGTGGATTAGAGCATCCTAACTGGCAACAAAACTTAAAGTTTGCCGTAAGAGTTCAAGAAAAAGCAAATGAACTATATCCTGGACTTTTCAGGCCTATACTACTTAGAAATAGTAGATATAACCAGCAACTCGGTAAGGCAGCCTGCATTATTGAAGTGGGTGCAACCGGAAATACACTTGAACAAGCAATGGGAAGCATGAAGTATTTATCAAAAATATTAGATGAGGTTTTAAAAAATTAATTATAACAACCTCAGAGTCATAATGTATAAAATTTGATATTTTTACACATCACTACTCTGAGGTTGAATTTAGGCAAAATTAATTGATTTAATTTTTATGTTCGCTTAAATTTCTATTTTAATACTATCTTCGCAATTTCTTTAGCATCAACTGTAATTTCTATTTCTTCACCTGTCTCCATCACTTTTATCTTTACTTTTCCTGATTCTATCTCGTTATCACCAATAACAATAACATAAGGAATTTTAAGTTTATCAGCATATTTCATTTTAGTCTTTATCTTTTTATCGTTTAAATAAATCTCTGTATTAACTCCTGCATTTCTTAATTCTGTTGCAAGTTGAATAGGAACCTGTAAATTTTCAGTCATTGGAATTATCAATATATCAGATACAGATTTTTTCTCTGCTTTTATTAAATTAAGTTCATTTAATTTGTAAAATAATCTTGTTAATCCTATTGAAACACCGACTCCAGGTAATTTCTTGTCTGTGTAATTTTGTGCTAAATTTTCATATCTTCCACCTGAGCAAACACTTCCTAGTTCTCTGTATCCATTTAAAAATGTTTCATAAACGGTTCCAGTGTAGTAATCCAGTCCTCTTGCAATACTCAAATCTATTACAAAATTTTTATCTTCTATTCCAAATAGCCTAATATATTTTACAATCTCCCCTAATTCTTCTACTCCCATTTTATAGGTAGCATTTTCAATTCCAAGTGTTTGTAATTTTTTAAGTTTTTCGTCAGTTGTTCCATCTATTTTTATAAACTGCATTATCTTATTTATTGACTCTTTTGGAACTTCTATTTTTTCAAGCTCCTCTATAACAGCTTGGTCACCAATTTTATCTATTTTATCTATAATTCTCATTATATCAACAGATTTTTCTGTTTGATTAATGCTCTCATATAATCCATTTAAAATTTTTCTGTTATTTATTTTTATTGTAAATTCATCAAATCCCAATCTTCTGAAAGTTGTAGCAATTACAGCTGGAAGCTCTGCGTCATTTATAATATCTAATGTCTCGTCTCCAATTATATCAATATCACATTGATAGAATTCTCTATATCTTCCTTTTTGTGCTCTTTCCCCTCTATATACCTTTCCTATCTGGTACCTTCTAAAAGGAAAACTTAAGCTACCATAGTTTTTAGCAACATATTTTGCAAGAGGAACAGTAAGGTCAAATCTTAATGATAAATCTGTATTCCCTTTATTAAATCTATAAATTTGTTTTTCTGTTTCACCACCAGCTTTTGCAAGCAATACTTCTGATAATTCTATAATTGGTGTATCTATTGGTAAAAATCCAAAGGTTTTGTATGAATCTTCTATCGTTTCCTTCATTTGATCAAATAGAATTTGTTCAGATGGTAATAATTCCATAAAACCTGGCAATGTTCTTGGTTCCGTTTTTGCCATTTTATTTCCTCCTTTTATTTTAATATTCTATTCTTGGTTTTAAATCTAAATATATTGGTTTTTCATCCATTATTAATGTTGATTTTCCATGCCCCGGATATACAACTGTTTCACCTGGAAGTACCATTAGTTTTTCCGTAATAGATTTCATTATTGCTTCAAAAGAACTAGTTGGCAAGTCTGTTCTTCCCCATGTTCCTCTAAAAAGTGTGTCTCCCGAAAATAATAAGCCCTCTTTTTTGCAATATAATGAACTACTCCCTTGGGTGTGCCCTGGTGTATGAAGCACTTTAAATTCAATATTTCCCACATGTATTAAATCTCCATCATCAACTCTTGAATCTGGTTCTAATTCAATGTGTCCCATATCGATTGTTTCGCTTAAATTAATATCTTCATTATCTAATCCATCAGCATCATCTCTGTGAATTAAAACTTTGCCACCTTTTTTCTCTTTAATAGTGGCAACTGCTCCGATATGGTCACTATGGCAATGTGTAAGATAAATGTACTTTACTTTTGCTTCAATAATGTCAAGCATTTCAATTATTTTATCTGCCTCTCCACCTGGATCTATTACCATAGTTTCCTTTGTTTCTTCATCTTCTACAATATAGCAATTTGTTGGTTCTCCCAGGGTTGTATCAACTTTAAGTCTTTTTAAAATCATTATTTTTTCCCCTATTTTTATTTATTTCTCTTTACTTCATATACACTATCTATTTTTCTAAGTGCTTTAATTACACTATTTAATTTTGCAACATCATTTACTTCTATTGTAAGTTCAGTTAGCACTATTCTCTCCTTAGAAACCTTAGATGTAACAGACATCATTGGTGTTTTTTCTCCAGCAACTGTAGAAATAATATCTGCAAGAAGTCCGTCCCTATCATTTGAAAATACCGCTATATCAACATTGTAGCTTGATGGTTTTTCAGTGTACCAAGCAACATCAATCATCCTGTTTTCTTCAGAGAATAAATCCTTAACATTTTTGCAATCTTTTCTATGTACAGATACTCCTCTTCCCTTTGTTATATATCCAACTATTTCGTCTCCAGGTACAGGATTGCAACATTTTGAGAGTTTTACTAAGCAGTTATCTATTCCCTTTACAATAACACCACTTGAAGATGGTCTGCTTGATGTTTTTTCTTTAGATAATTCTTCAATTTTTTCTTCAATGTCCTCTTCTTTATGAACTTTTCTATATTCTTCAAGCACTCTGGATACAATTTTGTTTGCTGTTATTGCTCCAAACCCAATGCTTGCATACATATCATCTAAAGAATTAAATTTGTATCTATTCATTGCAACATCTACATATTCCTGTTTGAATAACTCAGAATAATTCATTCCAATTTTCTTAACTTCTCTTTCAAGGGCATCTTTTCCTTTTGCAATGTTTTCAACTCTTTCAGTTCTCTTAAACCATTGTTGAATTCTTGTTTTAGCAGTACTACTTTTTATAAATTTAAGCCAATCTCTACTTGGCCCTCTTGATTTATCTGAAGTTATAATTTCAACAATATCTCCATTTTTTAATTTTGTAACAATAGGCATCATCTTGCTATTAATTTTGCAACCTGTCATATGGTTTCCTATTTCTTCATGTATGCTATATGCAAAATCTATTGGGGTAGCACCTCTTGGCAATACCTGGATTTTTCCTTTTGGTGTAAATACATAAACTTCATCTTCAAACAACTCCGTTTTTAAAGTATTCAAAAATTCTTGAGGATCCTCTATGTCCTTTTGCCATTCAAGGGTTTCTCTAAGCCAAGACAATTTATCTTCACTTACAGTTACATTTGCTTTCTTTCCACCTAGGAAACTTGCCTCTTTGTAAGCCCAATGTGCCGCAATTCCGTACTCAGCAATTCTGTGCATATCCCAGGTACGAATTTGAACCTCAAAAGGTGTTCCCTTTGGTCCTATTAATGTTGTATGTAAAGACTGATACATGTTAGGCTTTGGAACAGAAATATAATCTTTAAACCTACCTGGCATTGGATTATAAAGCTCATGCACAACGCCAAGTGCTGCATAACAGTCTTTTACCGAATTCACAATAATTCTTAGTGCAAATAAATCATAAATTTGGTCAAGTGTTTTATTATCTCTTTGCATTTTTCTGTAAATACTGTATAAATGCTTTGCCCTTCCAGTGATTTCGGCTTCAATCTTTTGTTTCTTTAAAGCCTTTTTTATTTCGTCCATTATCTGGTCAATGAATTTTAATCTTTCTTCTCTCTTCTTGTCTATTCCCTCAACAAGTTCTCTGTAATCTTCTGGGTATAAATATTTAAATGATAAATCTTCCAATTCCCATTTTAAAGAATACATACCAAGCCTGTTTGCAAGAGGAGCATACAAGTCTCTCGTTTCTGTTGCATTTGCAATCTGGCGGTCCCTTGATAAATATTTTAAGGTTCTCATATTGTGGAGTCTATCAGCCAATTTTATTAGTATTACTCTAATATCTTTTCCCATTGCTAAAAACATTTTTCTGTAATTTTCAACTTGTTGTTCTTGCTCACTTGTATAATTCAATTTTCCAAGTTTAGTAACACCATCAACCATTTCTGCAATTTCAGGTGAAAATTCTTTAGACAAGTCTTGTAAAGTTACATCTGTATCTTCAATTACATCATGTAAAAGTGCAGCACAAATTGTGCTTTCATCTAGTCCTAAATCAGCCAAAATGTATGCAACCTGAACAGGGTGTATAATATAAGGCTCTCCAGACTTTCTAAGTTGATCTCCGTGTTTTGCTTTTGCAAAATCATAAGCTCTTCTTATTAGTTTTAAATCAGCTCTTCTATTTTTCTTCTTTGCAAGTTCTAATACTTCTTCTATTGAATGATTAACATTTTCAGACATATAAATCCCTCCTGTCCTTTTTTATACTCCATGCCTAATATCTTTAAGGTTTATTTGTATGTTTTCAATTCCCCTATAATTATTTATTTCTAAATTTCCAACAATATCAACTTTTGTGCCTATCGGATATTCTTCTGCAAGGTTTCCCATGTTAAATCCTATAACATCGATTACTCTTTTTTCATCCTTAAGAGTCATTTTTAAATGTTTCCCTTCAGAAATAGCTCTTATAGAATCAATTTTTAAATTGCTAATTTGGAATATTGGCATCTTGTTTGCCTCTCCAAATGGTTCCAAAATTTCTAGTTCTTTTATATTTTGAATTGATATATCATCTAAACTTAATTTTTCATCTACATTTATTACAGGAACAATCTCCGAAACATTCATGTTTTCGGCATATTTTTCAAAAGCTTCTTTAAACGCCTCAAATTTTTCTTTTTCAAGTGTTATTCCAACAGCCATACTGTGCCCACCAAATTGTTTTATATTTTCTTTGCAGTTTTCTAAAGCCTCATGTAAGTCAAACCCTGGAACACTTCTTCCAGAACCCTTTTCTAGATTTTCTTCTATTGATAGTAAAATGCTTGGCTTTCCATACATTTCTGTCATTTTAGATGATACAATTCCAATTACCCCATGATGCCAATTTTCTTTTGCAAGAACTATACAAGGTAATTTATTTTCTTCTATTTTCAGCATTTCCTGAGCCTCATCAAAAATTCTCTTTTCAATATCCTGTCTCTCTAAATTATAATTATTCAATTTTTGTGTTATTTCTTTTGCTTCTTCAATATTGTCTGTTAAAAATAATTGCAATGCCTCACGTTCATGCCCCATTCTTCCACAAGCATTTATTCTTGGTGCTACTCCGAATGATACAGTATTTGAATCTATTTTTTTATAGCCGATACTTTCTAATAAAACTCTTAATCCTACATTTCTTGTTTGCTTAACAAGCCTTAGCCCCAATTGTGATATTGTTCTATTTTCATCTATTAGAGGAACAATATCAGATATTGTTCCAACACAAACAATGTCTAAATATTTCAGGTTTTCTTCTTCTCTAATATTTAATCTTTGTGTTAAAGCCTGTGTTAATTTAAATGCTACTCCAACGCCTGCTAAACCATTAAATGGATATTTGTTATCCTTTCTTTTTGCATCAACAACTGCAACTGCATCTGGCAGTCCGCCTTCTTGTGGTGGCTCATGGTGGTCAGTTACAATGGTATCTATTCCAAGAGTTTTAGCAAGAGCTACCTCTTCCTTTCCAGTAATACCACAGTCCACTGTTATAATTAGTGTGTGCCCTGTTTCTGCAATCTTATTAATTTCATTAGAATTAAGTCCATACCCCTCACTTAATCTATTTGGAATATAAATATCTGTATCTAATCCCCTATCTTTCAAGAATCTGTGTAAAACAGTACTACTAGTAATCCCATCGACATCATAGTCACCATAAATTGCTACTTTCTCATTATTATTTATTGCTTTTACAATTCTGTCAACCGCTTTTTCCATGTCTGGAAGCAAAAATGGATCATGAAAATCATTCCTTCTTGGATGTAAAAAAACTTCAATCTCATCTTGATTTTTCATGCCCTTGCTTGCAATTATACTAGCAACTAATTTACTTAAATTAAATTCATTTTTTATTTTTTCTACTATTTCATCATCAACTTCATTTATTTGCCATTTTTTATTCAAATTATATCTACCTACTTACAAAATAAATTTTACAATATTTTATAACAAAACGCCCAAAAATACAAGGTATTTACAGTATTTATTGAAACTAAAAAAGACCTCCCTTGCAGCATTGCTACAAGAGAGTGCCTGGAGTTTATTCAAACTTCGTGCTTAGGGTCTTAACCAACCCATATGGGTTCACCCGGAAGAAATACCCCTCTCCCAGGATTCCTACCTGCTTGGTTTTAAGTTCATCGAGAATACGCTGTGCAAATTTCTCTTTCACAGCAGTTTCCCCGTGGTTTACCAATACCAGCTTAGGGTGCTTGAATTTCTTTAAAAACTCAAGCATTTCATCAGCTTTAGCATGAGCAGAATACTCTGTGGTGTATTCCACTTGGGCAGATTTCTTAACGAACATTCCTCCAATCTGCACAGGGCTTCCAATTTCAGCTTTCTTCAACCTCGCCCCCAGAGTTCCGTCTGCAGTATACCCGGTAAAATGAATCATGGCATTGCCACGAGTCAAATATTCCGGAATATACACCTGGGCAGGCCCATACGAACCCATTCCAGAAGTCGTGAGAATCACTTTTGATTCGGTGCTTGCCAGAACTGAGGCTCGTGACTTTTTATCAACAAAGGTTAAATTTTTTGGAAGAAAATCCTTCATTTCGTCCTTGATGTCCAGCCCGTCGTTAATGTACAAAAAAGTATACCTAATACCAAGCTTTCCATCAAAGAAGATGGGAATATTCACGTCCAACTCACCCTCATCTTGCATGCACTTAAGTTCATACAGGATTTCCTGAGACCGACCTAGCGAAAATACCGGAGCTACAACCGTTCCTCCTTTTTTGATTACTTTACTCACATTTTCTTTAAAAACATGAGTAATCTCTGTAGAATCCATGTCACCATAAGTTGACTCCTGAATGATGGTAACCGGTAACTCGTGCACCCATTCAGGAATTTCCGGGATATCAAGAAACACATTCTTGTTGTTAATGTCCCCCGTGAAGAAAAGGTTAATCTCTTCATACCCCGGATATCCAATCTGCACCAGGATGCTAGCAGCACCCATCAGGTGCCCGTTCTTAAAGAACGTTGCCCTGATATTGGGCGCAACCTGAACCGTTTCATCATACCCGCATGGGCTCACAAGCCTGAGCGTTTGGGCCACATCTGCCTCGCTGTACATACAAGGCCGGTTCTGCCTTTTTGCCACATCGCGAAGCACTTTGTGGCTATCCTCCAGTGCCAAAGGCAAAAGCTTGGCTGTGGTCTCCGTGATAAAGATCGAGCCCTGGTACCCTTGGCGCACCAGGTACGGAAGTCTACCCACGTGGTCCACATGATTGTGCGTAACCAGTGCGAAGTCAATATTCTGCGGAATGAATGGCAAGCTCTCATTCAGCTTATTGTACTTCGTTTCCTGGAATAGGCCACAATCCACGATGAACTTAGTTGTGGTGTAGTCCGGCAGCTTCACGATGACTAGGATGCACGACCCCGTCACCCCTGGATGTACTGCCATAACATCCGCATAGAGCCGTTCTTTAGACCCCATTAATACTCCTCCTTTTAAGTTATTTAACTTAAAAATGTGTTCAACACATTCTATGCCCCTATTTTACTACATTTTAACGCACTAGTCAATCCAATTGCAAAGATTTATTTACATAAAAAAAGAATCTTTAGCATCACTTTTAATGTTAAAGGTTCTCTTCTGCAAAATTTCTAATTTAACTTTTTATTATTCTTCATTTTCTTCAGCAGCTCTTGGCTTCATTAATGGATATAGAACTACATCTCTTATATTATCACTATTTGTTAAGAATTGTAGGAATCTATCTATTCCAAGTCCCCAACCAGAAATTGGTGGCATACCATACTGCATAGCTTTTATATATTCTGTATCTATGCTCATAGCCTCTTCATCACCATTTGCCTTCAATTCAGCCTGCTGTATAAATCTTCTTTCTTGTTCGTCACAATCTACAAGCTCTGAATATCCATTTATTATTTCCTGTCCATTTACTACCAATTGGAATCTGTCTGTTAATTTTGGATTTTCGTCATTGCTTCTTGCAAGTGGAGATAAGTCTATTGGGTGTTCTATTAGGTATGTTGGATTTATTATGTTTGGTCTGCTAACTTTTTTGTATAACGTGTCTATTAAATTTCCTCTTCCTAATTGTTCCAAATTATCTGCCTCTAGCTTAATTCCTTTTGCTTTAATCTCTGCAAGTAGGCTCTCAGCTGTTTCAAATTTATCAATATCTATACCACAATCTTTTAATATCAAGTCTCTGAATGATACTATTTGCCATTCTCCACCAAAATCAATTTCTTGTTCTCCAATTTTGATGTTTAAGTTTCCATCAAATAATTTTGATAATATGTATATAATCATTTCTCTTAAGAATTTCATATTATCTTTATAGCACCAGTAGGCGCTGTATCCTTCTACCATTGTGAAGTCTTGTAAATGGTTTGCATCCATTCCTTCATTTCTAAAGTCTCTTGCAATTTCATAAACATTTGAAAATCCACCAATTATAAGCTTTTTCAATGTTAATTCTGGAGATATTCTTAAATATACATCCATATCTAACGCATTATGGTGTGTTATAAATGGTTTTGCAGTTGCTCCAGATGCTGTATTTTGAAGAACCGGTGTATCAACCTCCAAGAACTCGTGAGTATCTAAAAATTCTCTCATCAATCTTATGAATTTTGTTCTTAAAACAAATCTTTTTTTAGATTCATCATTCATTATTAAATCAAGATGTCTTTCTCTGTATACCGCATCTTGGTCTGTTAATCCATGGAATTTTTCTGGAAGTGGACGAATTGCTTTTCCTAAAAATGTATATTCATAAACTTGAAGTGATTTTTCTCCTGCTTGAGTTGTAAATATTTCTCCTTTTACACCTATAAAATCACCTATATCAACTGTTTCGTGTAAGAATTTATATACATCTTCTCCTAAATCTTCTTTTTTTATAACTAATTGAAGATGTCCTTCTAAATCTCTTAAATCTAAAAAGCTAATTTTACCTAGCTTTCTTTTTGACATTACTCTTCCTGCAATTGAAACATCTTTTGTTCCATCTGGTAATTCTCTTGCTTCTTTAATTTGATGTGTTCTCTCATATCTTTCTGGATGTACATTTACACCATTATCTATTAATTTTTGCATTTTGTCTCTACGAACCTGCATTAATTCTTTTATGTCTGCCATATTAACAACCCTTTCTTCTCTAAAACAAAGCCTTTATATTTATTTTTTCATGTTTTTACAAAAGCTTTGTTCTCTCTTTAAAATTATGTAACCATTATATTACAAAAAGCCTTGTGCGTCAAGGCTTTTCTTATTTCAAATTATTTTGTTATCCATTTTATTAAATCTAAATTAGCTGAATCTAATAACATTTCACTCTTAGGCATCACTCTAAATGTGTACCCATAATTTCCTCCAGTTGTGAGTTCAACTGTTGCTTCATATTCGTACTCTTTCTTTTCAGCATCTTCTCCAATCATTTTCATTGGAATTATTTCTATATCATCAACTACGCCATTTTCAGATATTTGTCCATAATATACCTGTGCTTCAACTGAATCCTTTGGAATATTTGGAAGGTACACTTTACACCTTACTGTTATTTTATTTCCAGCATCAATTGTTATATTATCTAAATTGCTCTTTTCTTGTTTTATTGTAATGTTATTCCAGTTTAAGAATAGATTATTCTTCCATCCGTCAAACTCAGCAACAGTAGATAAATCGTCATAATATTTATTATAAAGATTGCAAAGTGGCATATAAAATTTATTTGTGTAGTCTATAAGCATTCTTGAAGTGCTATATCTTCCTGAATTTGAAATAATAGAATTCTTCATTATTTCCATCCATCTTTTAGATATTCCATTTTCATCCTTATCATAGAATATTGGAATTATCTTATTTTCAAGAGTCTGGTAAATGCTTTCACTATCCGCATTATCTTGTTCCTCGTAAGAAGAATATTCGGCATTTGTTCCTATTGTCCAACCATTTTTTTGGTTATATCCTTCTGCCCACCAGCCATCAAGAACACTAAAGTTTATAACTCCATTTACAGCTGCTTTTTGCCCTGATGTACCTGATGCCTCCATTGGTCTTCTTGGAGTGTTAAGCCACACATCTACACCACTTATTAAATATTTTGATAGACCTATATTATAATTTTCAAGCAAAAATATTTTTCCCTTAAATTGTGGTTTCATAGATAATTCATGTATGTATTTTATTAAATCTTTTCCTTGTGTATCTGATGGATGAGCTTTTCCTGCAAATATTATTTGAACTGGTTTTCCAGATTCATTTAGTATTTGAGTAATTCTTTCTAAATCTCTAAATATTAATGTGGCTCTTTTGTATGTAGCAAATCTTCTAGAGAAACCAATTGTTAGGGCATTAGGGTCTAATTTAGAAGTAATATTTGCTATATCATTATAATGGTAACCCTCTCTTTTTAACCTATTTGTTACATTCTCTTTTACAAGCTGCAATAATTTTATTTTTCTCTCCATGTGTGCATTCCACAATTCTTGGTTTGGAATATCAGCTATTTTTAACCATGTGCTATCAATTTGAATATCATCTTGCCAATAAGGTTTTAAATATTTATTATATAGTCTCTTCATATTTGGTGCAAGCCATGTACATGTATGAATACCATTTGTAACATAATCAATTGGTGATTCATTTGGCGCTATATTTGGCCATACATCTGCAAATAATTCTCTTGAAACAGCGCCATGAAGCTTGCTTACCCCATTCTTTTTACCAGAGAATTTTAGTGCTAATATTCCCATATTAAAGCCAACTTTAGACATATCTGCATTAGGAGCCATTCCCAACCTAAAAAATTCCTCTTTTGTAATTGAGTATCTATTCCAATAATCTTTAAAATATTGTTCAACCAACCCCAATGGGAATATATCATTTCCAGCTGGCACTGGCGTGTGTGTTGTAAAAACGGTTTTACTAGATACAATATCTTTTGCAATATCAAAGCTTACCTGTTTTTCTTTTATTATGTTTTTCATTAATTCAAGAATTAAGAATGCTGAATGCCCTTCATTCATATGGTATACTGTAGGGTTCAATCCTAATACCTTTAATAAGCTTGTTCCTGCCATTCCTAAAACTATTTCTTGCTGAATTCTTGTTTCTTGATTTCCACCATATAAAGTTGTTGTTATATCTCTATATTCTGGAATGTTTGCATCTAAATCAGAATCCATTAAATATAGTTTAATTCTACCAACATTAATTTGCCATACCTTTAGGTATAACCTTTTCTTTGGCATATTAACATATACAAGCAAATCTTTACCATCAATATCTTTTACAGGATAAACAGGAAGAGTGCTTAAATCATTTTCCTTATATTCTTCTATCTGCTGTCCATATCCATTTATCTTTTGATGAAAGAATCCCTTTCTATATAATAAACCTACTGCTACTAATGGAATTCCTAAATCACTTGCAGATTTTAGATGGTCCCCTGATAAAATTCCTAAACCACCTGAATAAATTGGCAATATTTGATCAAGACCATATTCTGCTGAAAAATATGCAATTAAATCGTTCTTGCTTTCTGGGTAGTTCTTCTTAAACCAAGTATTTTTGCTACTCATATAATCTTCAAAATTATTGACAATTTTATCATAATCTTTTAAAAATTCTGGATTATTAGAAGCGTTTTCTAATTTTTCTTGTGATACTAGCCTTAAAAATTTTACAGGGTTCTTTCCAACAGTTTCCCAAAGATCCATGTCTATCATTTTAAATAATTTCAAAAAATCTGTATTCCATGTCCACCAAAGGTTATCTGCCACTTGTGCAAGCTGCTTTATTCTTTCTGGTAACTGTGGTGTTACCGTAATTTTATTAAAAACGTACATTAAAAATTCCTCCTTCGTAATTTCAGTGCCTTGTATTCAGGCTTTTTCTTTTAGCTATTATTTTTATTTATAATTTCCTATGTCTCTTTTATCTTGATTTGCATTTTATATTATCTTTGGTCCCATTTTTCCGCCTGCTAATATGTGGAAATGCAGGTGCATGACTTCTTGCCCTGCATCTTTTCCACAATTTGTTATAACTCTGAATCCATCTTTATCAATTCCGAGTTGCTTTGCAATTTTATTTATTGCTAAAAATATATCAGACGCAATTTCTTTATTTTCTTCATTTATTTCCAACACATTCTCAATATGCTTTTTAGGTATTACCAATACATGAATTGGTGCTGCTGGATTTATGTCTTTAAATGCTAAAACCTTATCATCCTCATATACCTTTGTTGAAGGAATTTCTCCTTTAATAATTTTACAAAAAATACAATCCTCCATAAATTAATTACCTCCTATTTTTTCAACTCCTGGTTTCAAAAAACTTGTAATTTTTTATTATTCAAGTATTGCCTTAATTCTTCTTACCCCTGCCGAACTTGCTTCTTCTTTCTTTATTTTAAAGTGTCCAAGTTCTGCTGTGTTTTTTACATGAGGTCCACCACATAGTTCTTTTGATACCGTCTCCTTGTCGTTTCCTATTGAGTAAACAGAAACTATGTCTGGATATTTCTCTATAAACATACACTCTGCACCAGATTTTATTGCATCTTCTTTTTTCATTTCCTCACATTTAACATCTAGCCCCTGTGCAATCCACTCATTTACTAAATCTTCTATTTTTTTCTTTTCGTCATCTGTAAGTTTGTGGTCACAGCTAAAGTCAAATCTCATTCTTTCAGGTGTTATGTTTGAACCTTTTTGGTGTACATCTTTTCCTAGTATAACTTTAAGTGCTGCATTTAATAAGTGTGTTGCAGTGTGGTACCTTACTTCTTGTTCACCTGTTCCAGCAAGTCCACCTTTGAATTTTTGCTCGCTACCCATTCTTGACTTTTCTTGGTGCTCTTTAAATAGTTTGGCAAATTCTGTTGTATCTACTTTTAATCCAGATTCTCTTGCTAAATCTTGAGTAACCTCTGGTGGAAATCCATATGTTTCATATAATGTAAATAAGTCTTGTCCAGAAATTGTGTCTTGTCCTTCATTTTTCATTCTATTTACAATTTTGTTAAATTCTCTTTCTCCACGCTCTAATGTTTTCTCAAATTTATCTTTTTCTTCTATTATTACACTTTTAATTTTATCACTATTTTGATGTAACTCTGGGTACATTTCTTTTAGTGTTTCAATATTTAAGTCTATTAATTCGCCTAATTCATTTAGATTTATTTGTAACTTTCTTAAATGTCTTACCATTCTACGGATTAACCTTCTTAAAATATATCCTCTATCTACATTGCTTGGAAGTCCTCCATCTTGAATTATCATCATGCTTGCACGTAGGTGTTCTGCAACAATTCTTCTACTTTCTATGCTATCATTTTCTCCAGCCAGCTCTTGTAATTTATCCATTACCGGTTTAAATAGTTCTGTATCAAATGGAGTTTCTTTTCCTTGTAATAACATTGCCATTCTTTCAAGCCCAAGACCTGTATCAACATTGTGTCTCTTTAATTTTGTATATTTTCCGTCTTTTGTCTTGAAAAATTCCATAAATACATTGTTCCAAATTTCAACATATTTACCACATCCGCAAGATGGATTACAATTTTCTGAACATTTTGGCTTACCTGTATCATAAAACATTTCTGTATCTGGTCCGCAAGGTCCTTCTTCTCCTGCAATCCACCAGTTATCATCTTTTCCAAAATAATAGATTCTATCTTCTGGAATTCCTGCTTTTTTCCAGCAAGATGCCGTAACTTCATCTCTTTGGCAATCATCATCACCTGCAAAACATGTTACAGATAATTTTTCTGCTGGTATTCCTAGCTCTTTTGTTAAGAACTCAAAGCTCATTGCTATTGATTCCTCTTTAAAGTAATCTCCTAAAGACCAGTTTCCTAGCATTTCAAAGTATGTTAAATGCCTGTTGTCTCCAACTTCATCTATATCATTCGTACGTAAACACTTTTGGAAATCTGTTAAGCGTGTTCCCTCTGGATGCTTTTCTCCTAATAAATATGGTACTAATGGCTGCATTCCAGCAGTTGTAAATAATACAGAAGGATCATTTTCTGGTATTAATGGTGCACTTGGAATTACAGCATGTCCATGTCTTTTAAAATAGTTTAAATATTTATTTCTTATTTCTATAGCTTTCATTTTTATTCCTTTCTAATTTAATCTTGAATTTTACCAATAAGTTCTCTTGTAGCTTCATTATTAGACTCAATCTTAACATTTAAAATTTGGTTAACAAATGTTTTTTCATCTTTTGCTTCTCCCTTAACATTAACCATCATATAATTAGTTGTATGTCCTCTAAAATATCCATCTTCAAATTCTTCAAAAAGGACTTTCACATTTTTCCCAATGTAAGATTCATTATATGAGTTTTCACACTCATTTGATAATTGAATTAATGTTCTGCTTCTTTGTTCTTTTATATTTCCATCTACCTGGTTTGGCATCTTTTCTGCTGGAGTTCCTCTTCTTTTTGAATATTTAAACACGTGCATTCTATAAAATTTTATTTCTTTTAAAAATTTATATGTACTATCAAATTCTTCATTTGTTTCTCCTGGGAATCCCACTATTACATCAGTAGTAAGCTTAACCTCTGGGTAGTTTTCTCTTAAAAGTTGCACCGCTTTTTTGTATGTCTGTGTTGTGTATTTTCTGTTCATTCTTTTCAATGTAGAATCACATCCACTTTGAAGTGATAAATGAAAATGGTCACATATCTTGTTTAATTTTAACAACCTTTGTATAAACTCTTCATCAATTACATTTGGCTCTAATGAACTTAATCTAATTCTTTCAATTCCGTCAATTTTATTTATTGCCTCCAGCAAATCTATTAACCTAATCTTTTTATCTGAAATATCATCAAAATCTTTTCCATAAGATTCTACATGTATTCCTGTTATAACAACTTCTTTTATACCTGTTTTTGCAATTTGGGTGATTTCAGAAACAACACTTTCAATTTTTCTGCTTCTTATTCTTCCTCTTGCATATGGGATTAAACAATATGTGCAAAACATATTACATCCATCCTGAACCTTAACAACAGCTCTATTCTTTTCTGTATATGTTACATCTCCAAAATCTAAAAATTCTTTCTGGCTTGCAACATCAGATACTTGCTCTAAAGTTTCAGCATCTTTGCTTTTTATATATTTTTCAACTATTTCAACTATTTTGTTTTTTTCGTTTATTCCCAATATTATATCAATTTCAGGTATTTGTTCTAGCTCTTTTTCCGCAACCTGTGCATAACAACCACATACAATTAAAATTGAATTTTCATTTATCTCCTTAACACGCCTTAACATCTGCCTTGATTTTCGCTCAGCCACATTTGTTACAGTACACGTATTTATAACATAAATATCCGCTATTTCTGTGTTTTTTACTATATCATATCCACAATTTTTGAATTGTTGCTCCATTGCATTTGTTTCATATTGGTTCACTTTACACCCTAGTGTGTAAAAAGCCACTTTTTTTGTCATTTATATTCACCTTTTCTAAACTAAAATAACTTTTAATATTATATAACATATATACGCATTTTGCAATTATTCGGTATGCTAATTTTGATAATTTTTTTACAAAATTTTCATTGATAATATTTTTCCACTATGTTAATATTATTATTAGAAAAATTTTTTTTAGGAGGTAATTTTATTTATGGATTTTAAACAATGGACTGATTTTAATCGTGGAAAATGGGCTAATGAAATTGATGTTAGAGATTTCATTCAAGAAAATTATACTCCATATGATGGAGATGAAAATTTTTTAAAGCCGGCCACTGAAAAAACTCAAAAGCTTTGGAATAAAGTGCTAGATTTGTATAAAAAAGAAAAAGAAAATGGGGTTCTAGATGTTGATACAAAAACACCTTCTGGAATTAACCGATATGAGGCAGGATACCTTGACAAAGATTTAGAAGAAATTGTAGGTTTTCAAACAGATGCCCCACTAAAACGTGCAATTATGCCTAATGGTGGTATTAGAATTGTCGAAAAATCTTGCGAAGCATACGGCTATAAAGTTGATGATGAAGTTGAATACATTTATCATAATTTAAGAAAAACTCATAATGATGGAGTTTTTGATGTTTATACACCCGATATTCGTATTGCAAGAACACATCATCTATTAACTGGTTTACCAGATGGATATGGACGTGGACGTATTATAGGAGATTATAGGCGTGTTCCTTTATATGGCGTTGATGTTTTAATTGCTGAGAAGAAAGATGAACTTGATATTCTTGATGTTGATGAATTCACAGAGGATGTTATTCGTGACAGAGAAGAAATTTCAGAACAAATTAAGGCTTTACAAGACTTAAAGAAAATGGCTGAAAAATACGGATTTGATATTTCTCTTCCAGCTTCTAACTCAAAAGAAGCCGTTCAATGGCTATATTTTGCATATTTAGGTGCAGTAAAAGACCAAAATGGTGCTGCTATGTCTTTAGGAAGAACCTCTACATTCCTTGACATATATTTTGAAAGAGATTTAAAAAATGGATTAATTTCTGAAAAAGAAGTTCAAGAGCTTATGGATCAGTTTGTAATGAAGCTTAGAATGGTACGTTTTCTAAGAGCTCCTGAATATAATGCGCTATTTTCTGGCGACCCTGTTTGGGTTACAGAAAGCATTGGTGGTATGGGCATAGATGGAAGAACATTGGTTACAAAAAATTCATTTAGAATTCTGCATACATTGGAAAATTTAGGGTCAGCTCCAGAGCCAAACTTAACAGTTCTATGGTCAAAAAACCTACCAAACGAATTTAAAGATTACTGTGCCAAAATATCTATTAATACTTCATCTATTCAATACGAAAATGATGATTTAATGAGAATAACCCTTGGTGATGACTATGGTATTGCTTGCTGTGTATCTGCAATGAAAATAGGTAAACAAATGCAATTTTTCGGTGCCAGAGCAAACCTTGCAAAAGCTCTCCTTTATGCAATTAATGGTGGAAGGGATGAAAATACTGGAAAACAAGTTACTCCAATGTTTGCTCCTATAACATCTGAATATTTAAACTATGATGAAGTTATGGCAAAATATGACCAAATGCTTGACTATGTTGCCAAAATTTATATGAAGGCATTAAATGCTATTCATTATATGCACGATAAATATTCATATGAAGCATTAGAATTTGCTTTGCATGATAGAAATATAATCCGTACAATGGCTTGTGGCATTGCTGGCTTATCTGTTGCAGTTGACTCATTATCTGCAATAAAATATGCAAAAGTTAAGGTTATAAGAGATGAAACAGGACTTGCTATAGATTACAAAATTGAAGGCGATTTTCCTAAGTACGGAAATGACGATGATAGAGTAGATTCTATTGCAGTAGATTTAGTAAAATCATTTATGAAAAAGCTTGAGGGACATCACACTTACAGAGGTGCAAAACCAACACAATCTATTCTTACAATCACTTCCAATGTTGTTTATGGTAAAGCAACAGGAAATACTCCAGACGGAAGAAGAGCAGGGGCTCCATTCGGACCAGGTGCTAACCCTCTTCACGGAAGAGACTCTTCAGGTGCACTTGCAGTAATGAACACTATTGCAAAACTTCCATACGAATATTCTGAAGATGGAATTTCATTTACATTTTCTATTACTCCAGGAACACTTGGAAAAGATGAGCAAATAAAAATAAATAATTTAGTAAGCATGCTTGATGGCTACTTCATGCAATATGGACACCACATAAATGTAAATGTATTTGATAGAGCTTTATTATTAGATGCAATGGATCATCCAGAAAAATATCCACAACTTACAATTCGTGTTTCTGGATATGCTGTTAATTTTGTTAAATTAACACGTGAACAACAGCTTGACGTTGTAAATAGGACCATTCATGAAAGAATTTAATTTTGTAAAGGAGTGTATTATTTTTGATGGAACTTTCTAAAGAAACAAATTCCGAACTGGATATTACCTGCCAAATTCATTCATTTGAGACTTTTGGTGCGGTTGATGGCCCTGGTATTAGGTTTGTAATATTTACTCAGGGATGTAATCTTCAATGTAAGTATTGTCAAAATAGAGATACCTGGAGTCATCAAGGTGGAACACTTTACACTGTTAAGGATATTGTTCAAAAAATAGAGAGATATAAAAATTATATTGTACCATCTGGAGGTGGCGTTACTGTAAGTGGTGGCGAACCTCTACTCCACCTTGATTTTCTTATAGCTCTGTTTAAGCAATTAAAAAAGAAGGGCTACCATACAGCTATAGATACATCTGGGGTGTTCTATTTAACTCCAAAAATTAAAGAATTAATTGACCTAACAGATTTATTTTTGCTTGATATAAAATGTATTAATGATGAAATATGTAAAGATTTAACTGGTGTGTCGAATCAAAAGGAATTAGAATTTGCTAAATATTTGAGCCAAAACGGCACCCACATGTGGATTAGGCAAGTTCTAGTACCAGGTTACACTGATAAAGAAGAAGATTTAATAAAATTAAAAGATTTTCTATCAACACTAAAAACTGTGGACAAGGTTGAAATTCTTCCATATCATGATATGGGAAAATTCAAATGGATTAATCTTGGGTTGAAATATCCTTTAGAGGGAATTAGAGTGGCAAATGATGAAGATGTTCAGCGAGCCAAAAAAATATTAGGACTTAACTAAAATAAAAAATCATTGAACTACGTATGTAAATTCAATGATTTTTTATTTTTATATTATTAAATCAATTACAATTCCAGAAATAATACCTATTAAGTAGAGCAATAATGTAATTTTTAAGTTTTCTTTTATGTTTTTATTTGATTTAAATAAAACAAGTAGCCCTATTCCTGACCCAACAAGTAAACCTGCAATCATTGAGCCAAAAGTAATTAGTTTAGATAGATATAGTTCTGTTATAATTACAGACCCAGCACAATTTGGAATTAGACCAAATAATCCTGATATTAAAACTCCGACTATAGGCACACTTGCAATAGCATTTGCTATTTTTTCTTCTCCAATAAAGTGAATTAACACATTAATGATAAATGTTATTACAATTATAAATAATAGAATATTCAACGTATGTTTAATTGAAGATTTTATTATGCCTTCATGGTCACAATCACAATGTTCATGGTCACACATGTGAGCAATAGCCTCTTTTGCGTCTTCTTGTTTTTTTCTATTTGTTATTACTCCATAAATCGCATCTATTATAAAACCAAATAATATACCAAGTGCTAATTTTATAAGCAATATTTTTATTATTAAATTAATAGGTGCAGCCTCTGAAATTAATATTGGTAACATTTCATCTGATGTAGATAAAAAAACAGCAATTAATGTACCCAGTGTTACAATTTTTCCAGAATATAAATTGGCTGCTGCTGCGGAAAATCCACACTGCGGAAATATCCCCAATACTCCTCCAAATAAAGGCCCAAGCTTTCCCGATTTTTCTACAATATTTTTAGTTTTATCTCCAGTTTTATGCTCCAAGTATTCCATTAACAAATATGTTATAAATAAAAATGGCAATAGTTTTATTGCATCAAAAAGTGTATCTTTTACAATATCTAACATTTTCTAACTTACGCACTTTAAAATTAGCGCGCTTTCCCCTTCCACAATTACTCATCTAATAATAACATAAAAAGTAAGAATAATCAACCATAACTAATATAACTCAAATTAATATAACTCAATTTAAAAATTGGTTTTTTCTCGGTAATAAAAATTTACTTTTTTCAAATAAACTTTACTTTTTCAATTGACCTTAAAAATTAGCTCTTTGGCATGAAATTAAATTCCCGTTTAAATGGGTTACCTTTATTATATATTTTGTTAGTACTTTTAATATATTTTTCTTAGATATATATACGAATAACTTTAACACGCTTTGAATATATTTTTAAAAAAAGTTAAAGGAGAATGAGTGTTGGCTAGAATTTATAAACCCATGATTTTTTCTTTTTCACTAAGAAAAAATTTATTAAATATCATTTTAATTTTATTTATAATTGGACTTATTTTATTTTCTAGTAGCAATCTTCTGGCTGCAAGGAATGGATTAAAACTATGGGCTAACAATGTAATTCCAAGCCTTTTTCCATTCTTAATTGCTACAAATTTGTTATCTTATACACCAATTGTTACATACATTAGCAAAAAAAGCAATAAATTCATGCGTCCATTGTTTAATGTACCAGGAGATGCAGCTTATGCTTTCATAATTGGGCTAATTAGTGGATACCCAATTGGAGCAAAAATTGTCTCTGAATTAAAAATAAACAATAAATGTACTAAAGCTGAAGCTGAAAGAATGCTCTGTTTCACAAACAATTCTGGCCCATTATTCATAATTGGAACCGTTGGAGTTACTCTTTTTTCAAACACCTCAATTGGTTTTTTATTACTAATCACTCATATTCTGTCTGCAATAAGTATTGGTGTTATTCTTGGAATAATATCTAAAATAAAAAATTCACCTACAACTAATATTCATAATACATCAACCACTCCTGCTTTCAAAAATAAATTCATTACTTTTTCAAGTTTGGGTGAAGTACTTTCTACAGCTATAATCGAATCGAGTAAAACGCTAATCATAATTGGCGGTTTTGTTGTGTTATTCTCAGTTATACTTTCCATACTATCAAAAGGAAGAGTTCTAATACTACTTTCTAATATTATATCCCCTATATTAAAACTATTACATATACCATCTGCCTTTTCATCCCCAATAATCTCCGGTATATTAGAGCTAACAAATGGAATTTTTGCCGTTTCAAAAATTGCAACAAAAAACCTTTCCACTAATATCACTATTTGTGCTTTTTTACTAGGGTTTGGAGGAATATCTGTAATGCTACAAGTATTAAGCATCACCTCAAAAGCTCAACTATCAATAAAAAAATATTTTCTCTGGAAAATGTTTCAAGGGCTTATTGCAGCATTTTACACATATTGCTTCATTTCGTTTTTCCCCTTTTTGAATTTTAATTTATGAAAAAAATTTAATAATCTACATTAAATTTTCTTATACAATCATTTTATTTAATGTAATATTGTATGCAAAAAGATTGTAAATATATTTATGTAAGGATTTTACTTATGGATAAAAATATAGATTCTAATTATTACAGCGTACCACCATTTTTTCAGGACACTATGAATATGTACGGCAACGATTTTAATGCTGCAGGTTCAATTCCACCAGGTTCTCAGCAATCCAATTCTACATATCCCCCACCATATGGTTGCCAAAATGGATTCGAAACTCCGGCGATGTTTAACCCTTTATTTCAATATGAACAAGCCTATATGTACTATCGCTATTTAGCTATGCAAATGGACTACAAAATAAAATGCAAAGAATATGAAAAATTATCATCAAAACCAGAAAATAGCAAAGATTTCCAACGAGAAAACGGTAGAAGAATTGAATAAGTATTGATTTTCCTAAGATTATGTGATATACTTGTGTTAATAATTGTTACAAATATAATCAGAGGTGAAAAAATGAATCTTATTCAATTTATAAAATATTTAATGAATGAAGGTGACGTTCAGAATCTTTCTATCAATGATTTACCTACAAATCTTCAAGCTACACCTTCTATTGAAAAATCTGAGGAACAAAAATCAAAAGATTGGGTAAAAAATTTTATAAAACCTTTAAAAGAACCTTATATAAATAAACCAAATAGTAAAACTTTGAAGCCACAAAAAACACAATCAGAAAATAGCACAAGAGAATCTGCTTTAAAAAATCAAGAAGTCATCTCTAAAAAAATAAAAAAAGATCAAGAGCAAGACTTAGAACACTAATATATAAATTATATAATAATTTATATATTCATGTTCATTCTGTCATGTGCTCAATTGAAAATTTTTAACCTAAATTGCAATTTTGCTTGACAAAATTGCAATTACCATTTATAATAATATTTGTCTTCTTTAATAAAATATAAAAAATGGCGATGTAGCTCAGTTGGCTAGAGCAAACGGTTCATACCCGTTAGGTCAGCGGTTCGAATCCACTCATCGCTACCAATAACAAAGACTATAGCTTAAATGCTATAGTTTTGTTTTATTTTTGCCAATCATTCAGTGGGCACTTTTCCCGACGCGGCTCGACGAATCCACTCATCGCTAACAGAAATATATAAAAGGAGCCCTATAGCTCCTTTTCTTAATTCATGTAATCTTTTAATTTCTTGCTTCTACTTGGATGGCGTAATTTTCTTAATGCTTTTGCTTCTATTTGCCTAATTCTTTCTCTTGTTACATTAAATTCCTTACCAACTTCTTCAAGTGTTCTTGTTTTACCATCCTCAAGTCCAAATCTAAGTTTTAAGACCTTAGCTTCTCTTGGTGTTAATGTTTTCATTACTTCTTCTAGTTGTTCTCTTAGTAGTGTATAAGCTGCCGCATCCTGTGGAGCTGGGCTTTCGTCATCTTGTATAAAGTCACCTAAATGGCTATCATCTTCTTCTCCAATTGGTGTTTCTAATGATACTGGGTCTTGTGCTATTTTTTGAATTTCTGTTACCTTCTCCACAGGTATTTCCATCTCTTGCGCTATTTCTTCAGGGGTTGGCTCTCTTCCCAATTGCTGTAATAAATGCCTTGATGTACGAATTAATTTATTTATTGTTTCTACCATGTGCACAGGAATTCTTATTGTTCTGGCTTGATCTGCTATTGCTCTTGTTATTGCCTGTCTGATCCACCAAGTAGCATATGTGCTGAATTTGTAACCCTTTGTGTAGTCAAATTTTTCTACAGCCTTTATAAGTCCCATATTACCTTCTTGAATTAAATCTAAGAATAACATACCTCTTCCAACATATTTTTTAGCAATGCTTACAACAAGTCTCAAGTTTGATTCTGCAAGTTTTTGCTTTGCTTCTTCATCTCCCTCTAAAACTTTCTTTGCAAGCTCTAATTCTTCGTCATAAGATAAAAGTGGTATTCTTCCTATTTCTCTTAAATACATTCTTACTGGGTCGTCTATATTTATTCCATCCATGCTAGTAAGGTCTATGTCTTCAACTTTTATATCTTCCATAGCCTCTAATTCTTCAATATCAGGCTCTTCCATATCCAAATCATCATCTTTTAAAACATTTACGCCCATGTCTTCAAAAGCATCAAATATTTTATCAATTTGATCTGTATTTGCATTATCTAATTCACTTGCAAGCTCCCCATAAGTTATTTTGCCTTTTTCTTTTGCTTTTTTTATTATGTTTTTTAAATCCTCTTCTGTAACAGCTTTTTTTTCTTGCTTAGGCTCTTTCCCTTCTTGTATTCTTTCTTCGACTAATTTGCTTTTTTTGGGGCTAACTTTTTTTGCTTCTATTTCTTTTATTTCTTCGTTTTCTTTTTTCATTAAATATAAACCTCCCTATTTTATCTTAGCTAATTTAATAATAATATTATTTAAGTCACTTTCTAAATTAACTATTTCTTCATTTGTTAAGTTTTGGTTTCTTGCATTTTCTAATTTCTTTAATATTTCATTTCTCTGTTTTGTTAAAAGTTCTTTTCTATATGTAACAAGAATATCTTCTATACATTTATCAACATCTGATATTTCAAAATCATAAGACATTATTTCTGATAAATAATTGACTATTTCTTGTTCATCCTCAAATAAATCTAATATATTTTCTATATTAATATGGCCTTTTTCATATTCTTCATTCAATTTATTAATTATTTTTTTATTTGTCTCTATTTTTATTAGATCATTTGTGAATATATTCTTCATTTTTGCAAAAGCCTTCTCCGAATAATTTACAAGTAAATATATTACAAGCTTCTCTCTTCTTTTGGTTTTTTCATCAATCATTTCCAGTTCTTTTGGCATAGAATTAGTTATTTTGTTGTTGTCTGTTCTTAAATTTGAGGTATCTCTTTCTAGTCTTTTTTCTGATTTATTATTTGCATATAATATTTTATTTATCTCTGCATATATTGCATCTTTTGAGACTTTATATTCAAGAGAGATTTTATCAACATATACTTCTCTTTCCATATTATTTTCGACTTTAGATAAAATCTTTGCAACCTCATTTAGAAATTTTATTTTATCATTCACATTGTCTAAATCAAGTTGATTTTTTAACATTTTTACTTTAAACTCTACTAACGATATAGCTTGATCGACATACTTTTGGAATCTTTCTGGACCATATTTTACCACGAATTCATCTGGGTCTTTTGCTCCTTCTATCTGCAATATTCTTATATCACATCCAAGATTTTTAAGTATTTCTAATCCTCTCAAAGTTGCAGCTTGTCCTGCGCCATCTGCATCATATCCAATAATTACTTTTTCGCAGCTTCTTCTTAGCAATCGCCCCTGAGCCTCTGTTAAGGCTGTGCCAAGTGATGCCACTGCATTATGTATACCCCTTTGGTGTAATGAAACAGCATCCATATACCCTTCAACCATTATTATAGTTTTCGGATCGTATTTTCTTGCAATATTAAATGCAAATAAATGTCTTCCCTTACTGTAAACTATATCCTCAGGTGAATTTATGTATTTGGGTTTACTATTATCTAATACTCTTCCACCAAATGCAATAACTCTTTCATGTGTATCCACAATTGGAAACATTAATCTATTTCTAAATCTATCTATAAATTTGCCATCTTGGTTTTTATTTACTAAACAAGATGCAAGTATTTCTTCTTCAGAAAAGCCTTTGGCTTTAAGTTCCTGATATAGCTCATTAAACCTGCCAGAATATCCTATTTTAAAAGCTATTAAAGTTTTATTATCTAATCGTCTTTTTTTTACATATTCCTGTGCTGGTTTTGCTGTTGGCTTATATAAATTTTGATGATAAAATTCTGCTGCACATTTATTAACTTCATATACTCTTGATTTCAATTTTGCAAGTTTGTCATCTTCAAAATTATCAGATGTAGGTAATTCAATTCCAGCCCTTGAAGCTAAAAATTCAACGGCTTCTTTAAAATTTAAGTTTTCTATTTTACTTATAAAATGAAAAACATTTCCCCCTACACCACAGCCAAAGCAATGAAATATTTGTTTATCTGGGGATACACAAAAAGAGCCTGATTTCTCTTTATGGAAAGGACATAATCCCATATAGTTTCTACCAGTTCTTTTTAAAACTACATATTGTGATACAATATCCAAAATATCATTTTTACTTTTTATTTCATCAAGTAATTCATCACTATATCTTGCCATTTCAAATTACCTTTCTATATTATTATATATTCGACATAAAATATGTTAATCCTTCTTTAACCGAACAATATGTAAACTAATCTTATTTGTTGAAGCCAAAATAATTGTTAGAAATTAAAATAATGTATTAATTTTAATTTCTAACAATCGTTCTTCTTTTATATTTTTCTAATCGTTATTTGATTCATTAAAAGGAATAAATTTGCTTACAATATTTCCTGCAACAGGTGATTCCATGTTTCTATGTTCTTCAAACGATAAATTAATTTTGTTTTCTACTAAATTTTCTACTTCATTTTCTGAAGCATGTTCTGCTAAAACAAGTTCGCTTACTAATATTTGTTTTGCATTGTTTAGCATTTTCTTTTCGCCAGTAGATAATCCTTTTTCTTTTTGTTTGAAGCTTAAGTTTCTTACAACTTCTGCAATTTCATATATATCCCCTGTTTTCATTTTATCCATATTTTCTTTATATCTTTTATTCCAATTATTTGGCATTTCTGTTTCATTAGCTTCAAGTACTTCAAGTACTTTTCCTGCTTCATCTTTATTTATTACACTTCTAACACCAATAGAGCTAGCCTTAGCTGTTGGAACCATAACCTTTACTTCACCAGGCATTTTAATTATATAATATTCCTGCTTTTCTCCTAAGATATCTTTTTGTTCTATAGCATCGATTGTTCCTGCACCGTGCATAGGATATACGATTTTATCGCCTACATTAAACATGTAATTTATCTCCTTTCACATTATAATATTTTTAGAGTTATAAAGGTTTTTTCATCTTCAAACTACGTTACTATTATATCACAAAAAATGGCAAAAGTCAAAGATTTTGCCATTTAATTTCTAGCAAAATTATTATTCTTTTAGCTCCTCTACAAGCATTTTATTAAGCATTTGAGGGTTAGCTTTTCCCTTAGTTTCGCGCATTGCTTGTCCAACAAGATACGTTAATGCCCTCTCTTTTCCCGCTTTATAATCTGCTACAGATTGTGGATTTGAGTTTAGTACCTTTATCACTACTTCTTTTATAGCTCCTTCATCAGAAATTTGAATCCATCCATTTTCTTTAATTATTTCATCAGGTGATTTCATATTATCAGAAGTACATTCAAATAACTTTTCTAATACCTTCTTACCAATTGTTGAACTTATTGTTCCATTTGATATTAGTTCAACTAATTTGGCAAGTTCTTTTCCTGTGAAAGGAATTTGTTCTGGCTCAATTTCTTCTTCATTTAAAGTATGAGAAATATCCGATAAAATCCAATTTGCAACTGCTTTTGCATTTTTACAAATCTTTTCAGCATCTTCAAATAAATTTGATAAATATTTAGATGCTGTAATTGCCTTTGCATCTTTTTCAGATAGTTTGAATTCATCCATATATCTTGTTTTTCTGCTCTCTGGTAGTTCAGGTAAATTTTTTCTTATATCTTCTATATATTCGTCAGATAATCTTATTGCAACTAAATCTGGATCTGGAAAATATCTATAGTCTTGGGCATCTTCTTTGTCTCTCATTGAAAATGTCCTTCCCGAAACATCGTCCCATCTTAGAGTTTCCTGCTCTATGCTTCCTCCATCTTCTAGTATTTCTATTTGCCTTGAAACTTCATACTGTATTGCCCTTGATATTGATTTAAAAGAGTTCATGTTCTTCATTTCTGTACGCGTTCCTAACGGTGTTCCAGGTTTATGTACTGAAACGTTAACATCCGCTCTTAAAGAACCCTCCTGCATCTTACAATCTGAAACCTCTATATATTCCAAAGTTGATTTTAGCTTTCTTAAATATTGGTCAACTTCTTTTTCAGAGCGCATATCAGGCTCTGAAACAATTTCAATTAAAGGAACTCCTGCTCTATTTAAATCAACTAAGCTTCCTCCACCAAATTCATTATGGTTTAATTTTCCGGCATCTTCTTCTATATGAATTCTTAATATTCTTATTTTCTTTTTATCTCCATTTTCATCTTCTATTTCGATATATCCATGGTTACAAAGTGGTTTATCAAACTGTGATATTTGATAAGATTTTGGTAAATCTGGATAGAAATAATTTTTTCTATCATTTTTGCTATCCTTTGATATAGAACAATTTGTTGCAAGGCCTGCCTTGACTGCATATTCTACCACCTTTTCATTTAGCACTGGTAGCGTTCCTGGCATTGCCATACATACTGGGCACGTGTGTGCATTTGGTTCTGCACCAAATTCTGTAGGACAGCTACAAAATATTTTTGTTTTTGTAGAAAGCTCTGCATGAACCTCTAGTCCTATAACAACCTCATAATCTTCTCTTGCCATATTTTTTCACTCTCCTTACTTTCTAAATTCTGGTTTATGGTTTTCTCTAAATTTAATTTTTTGTTCAAATGCGTAGGCTGCATTTATAAGAGTTTCTTCTGAGAATCTATTTCCAATTAGCTGCATTCCTATTGGCATATTATCTGAATCCACTCCGCATGGTATTGATATTCCTGGTAGCCCCGCAATATTTACAGGCACTGTACAAATATCCGCTAAGTACATTTCTAATGGGTTGTTAGATTTTGTTCCTATTTCAAATGCAACATTTGGCGATGCTGGAGTTAATAATACATCATATTTTTCAAATGCCTTGTCGAATTCTTTTTTTACAAGTGTACGTACTGCTAATGCCTTTTTATAGTAAGCATCATAATAACCTGAAGATAATACATAAGTTCCAAGTATTATTCTTCTTTTTACTTCTGAGCCAAAACCTTCACTTCTTGAATTTCTAAACAATTCCTTCAAATTAGTGTAATTTTTTGTTCTATATCCATAACGAATTCCATCAAATCTTCCTAAATTTGAGCTTGCTTCTGCACAGGCAATTATATAATACGTAGCCAACGCATATTCAGCAATATCTAATGAAAATTCTTCTACAGTTGCACCCATATTCTTGTATGTTTGTACTGCTTCCATTAATTTATCTTTTACTTCTTTGTTTATTCCTTCTCCAAAATATTCTTTTGGAATACCAATTTTTAATCCTTTAATATCTGTTTTCAAAGATTTTTCATAGTCAACTTTTGCTCTATCTAAAGATGTTGTATCTTTTTCATCATGTCCAACTATAAGGTTTAATAACATTGCACAGTCCGTAACATCTTTTGTTATTGGACCAATTTGATCTAATGAAGATGCAAATGCTACAATTCCGTATCTAGATACAAGTCCATAGGTTGGTTTTAATCCAACCACTCCACAGAAAGATGCAGGCTGGCGTATTGATCCACCTGTGTCTGATCCAAGTGCCCATGGAACTTCGTTGCTTGCAACTGCTGCTGCACTTCCTCCTGAAGATCCTCCTGGTACACATTTCAGTTTCCAAGGATTATGTGTTGGATGGAATGCAGAATACTCTGTAGATGCTCCCATTGCAAATTCATCCATATTCAATTTTCCTAGGCTTATTATTCCTTCGTTTTTTAGTTTTTCCACAACAGTTGCATCATATGGTGATATAAAATTCTCTAACATTTTAGATGAGCAAGTTGTTTTTACACCTTTTGTACACAAATTATCTTTTAGTCCAATAGGAATTCCAGCAAACTTTGAATTTATTTCTCCTTTTTCAATTTTTTTATCAATCTCCTTAGCTTTTTCAATAGCATCCTCTTTATTAATTGTTACAAAAGCTTTTATATCATTTTCTTTTTCATCAATTCTTTTTGCATAGGCTCTTGTAATTTCTTCGCTTGTTAATTCTTTACTCTTCATTTTTTCAACAAGTTCATGTACTGTAAGTTCAGTAATTTCCATAACATTTACCTCCTTTAAGTTTTAATTTATTACCTTTGGAATCTTAAACATTCCTCTTTCTTGTTCTGGAGCATTTTGTAAAAGTCCTTCGTGATTATCAAACACTTTTATTTCATCTTTTCTAAATACATTATAATTTTCATTTGCACCTATCGTGCCTTCTAATCCTTCAATCGGTGCCTTGTTTACTACATCAGCAAAATTTAGAATGTCTTGCAAATTATTTAAATAGTTTTCAATTTCATCATCTTTTATATTTAAATTTGCAAGCTTTACAATATGAAGTAATTCCTCCTTACTAACTTTCATACTAATATCTCCTTTCGATTATTTAATATCTATTTTTATATGAACTTCCTCTAGCTGTTCTTTTGTAACATTTCCTGGTGCACCCATCATTAAATCTTGAGCCTTGCTATTCATTGGGAATGCAATTACTTCTCTTATTGTATCTGCATTTGTAAGAAGCATAAGCATTCTGTCAATTCCTGGTGCAATTCCAGCATGTGGAGGTGCACCATATTGGAAAGCATTATATAATGCTGGGAATTTAGCTTCCATCTGCTCTTTTGTATAACCTGCAATTTCAAATGCCTTAACCATTATATCTATATCGTGATTTCTAACAGCTCCAGAAGATAGTTCAATTCCATTGCATACAATATCGTATTGGTATGCAAGTATATCCAATGGGCTCATTGTATTTAAAGCTTCTATTCCACCTTGTGGCATTGAGAATGGATTATGATTAAATGCAATTTTTCCATGTTCATCTAATTCATACATAGGAAAATCTACTATCCAACAAAAACTAAATACATTTTCATCTATTAAATTTAATCTCTTTCCAAGTTCTTCCCTAATTTCACCAGCCAATTCATCTACAAGTTTAGGAGCTTCTGCTACAAAGAATATGCAATCTCCTTGTTTTAGGTTTGTTCTTTTAATCATTTCTTTTCTGTTTTCATCACTTATAAATTTTGCGATTGGCCCCTGGAAAGACATATCATCCATTACTCTGAGCCATGCTAATCCTTTAGCCTTTAAATCTTTCATGGCATAATCTGTCATTCCCTCAAAGAAACTCCTTGGCATATCTCCAACACCATATGTTGCAATTATCCTTACCTGCATTCCCTTGAATGCTCTTAGGCTTCCATCTTCAAATAGGTCTGTTACATCTGTTATAACAAGTGGATTTCTTAAATCTGGCTTATCAGTTCCATATTTCATCATGCTTTCTTTATATGGAATTCTTGGAAATGGATATTGTGATATTTTTTTATCTGAAAATCTCTTAAAAGTATTGTATATTACAGGCTCCATTACATTGAAAACATCCTCTTGAGAAGCATATGACATCTCCATATCTAATTGATAAAACTCCCCTGGTGCCCTATCGGCTCTTGCATCTTCATCTCTAAAGCATGGTGCAATTTGGAAATATTTATCTATTCCAGATACCATTAGCAATTGCTTGAATTGTTGTGGGGCCTGTGGTAGTGCATAAAACTTTCCAGGATGAACTCTACTTGGCACTAAATAGTCTCTCGCTCCTTCAGGAGATGAACTTGTAAGCACTGGTGTTTGCACTTCCAAAAATCCCTGTTCAACCATTTGCTCACGCAAAAATTGTAGTACTTTTGCTCTTAGCTTTAGATTATCTTGCAATTTTTTGCTTCTTAAATCTAAAAATCTATATTGAAGCCTTAAATCCTCTCTTACATCTTGATCTTTATTCACCTCAAAAGGAAGATTCTTAGTACGTTTTCCAAGTATTTTTACATTTTCTATTTTAATTTCCACTTCACCAGTGGCAATATTTGGATTGTATGTTTCTGGATCTCTCTTTTTTACTATTCCTTTTACGCTTACAGAAGATTCTATTGGAATATGTGAAACAAAGTCAACATCTTTATCCTCTGCTGATGTTACAACCTGTGTTATTCCATACATATCTCTAATATCCAAAAATACTAGCCCGCCTAGATCTCTAATTGTTTCTACAAAACCAGCAATTTTAACTTCATTTCCTACATCTTGTAATCTTAGTTCTCCACAATTTTTTGTTCTGTATTCATTCATATTTTAGCCTCCATTTTTGTATATATCAAAAAAGCCCTAATATATACAAATTTTGTATATACTAGGACGAAATAATTCCGCGGTACCACCCAGTTTGAAAATATTTTATATTTTCCACTTTATATTCTATTAAAATTATTGCTCCGATGTGTTATTCAATTATGTTCTTCTAAAAAGGCTCTCAGCGCATCACCTTTATTCTCTTATTAGTAACTTTTAATTGCTCGTCATCTTCATCACAATCAATATATGTGCTATTATAATTCAAAACCAAGTATTTGTCAATAAAATTTACGAATTTGTTGATCCAAATCCACCCATTCTTTCACCTTCTGCTGAATCATTGTCTGCAACAAGATATTTTTCGAATATTCCTTGGCCTATGCAATCTCCTTTTTTTATTTCTATGTCGGTATCTTTTATATTGTAAAATGCAAACATTATTGCACCATCATTGTCAGGATTTCCATAATAGTCTTTATCAACTATTCCAACTCCATTTGAAAGAACCAACCCTTTTTTCTTTGGGTTTGAGCTCCTATTATATAAACAAAGCATTTCATCATCTAACATATATGCCTTTATTCCTGTTTTTACAAGTGTTGGGTTCATTCCTGCTTTATATGCAGGAACAATGCAGTCTTCTGCTGCTTCAAAATCGTATCCTGCAGAAAATTTTGTTTTTCTTTCTGGCAAATTTATTTTTTTATCTTCAAATCCCTTTGCAATTTCAAATCCTCTTGACTTTTTCATATAAAAATTTCTCCTTGCATATTAATCTTAATTTCTTAAAATAAGTGTATTATTTTTATTTATATAAATATTTAAAGGCCACCAAATTTTATTGGTAGCCTTAAATATCACCTTAGTAATTCTCTGCCTTGACCTCAAAGAAAGATTGTGGATGTGCACACACAGGGCATACCTTTGGAGCTTCAGTTCCTACAACTATATGTCCGCAGTTTCTGCATTTCCAAATAGTAATACTTCCTTTTTTGAACACTTCTCCATTTTCAACATTTTCTAATAGTTTTCTATATCTTGCTTCATGTTCTTTTTCTATTGCAGCAATTCCTCTAAATTTTGCAGCAATTTCTGTAAATCCTTCTTCATCAGCTTCTTTAGCCATTCTGTCATACATATCTGTCCATTCATAATTTTCTCCAGCTGCAGCAGAAGCTAAATTAGCTTTTGTATCTCCAATTCCATTTAAATATTTAAAATGTATTTTTGCATGTTCTTTCTCATTTTCAGCTGTTTCTAAGAAAAGAGCCGCAATTTGTTCATATCCTTCTTTTTTAGCAACACTTGCAAAGTACGTATATTTATTTCTTGCTTGTGATTCACCTGCAAATGCTTCCATTAAATTCTTTTCTGTTTTTGATCCTTTTAATTCCATTTACTTAGCCTCCTATACTATAAGTAACAATTATCTTCTTTCATCATCAGCACTTGGCAAAGCTGGAACATCTAAAACTATTTTTATTTTCATGATGTATTTTATTGTTCTAACAAATTTACTTTGTTTAAACCTTTGCCATAATGATGTTTTTACATTTACTCTTGTAGATTCATAATAATTTTCATCTACCATTGTATTTTCTTGTGTTTGATTATTTTGTTCAAACTCATCTGCTGTTTGTATTATTGGTGAAACAGCCTGTTTTTTCTTTTTCTCTTTCACTTCTTGTTTAGTTTGAACAGCTTCTTCTTCATGTATTTCTTCTATCTCAGATAAATCTTGTGGTGTTGGAATCAATTTTAAAGCATCTGCCACTTCAATACCTATATAGCTCAAAGCTTTTGATCTATCTTCGATTCTTTCCATATCAATTTCGATGTGAAGATTTGATTCGAGGTTTGCAATTCTTGCATTTATGAGTTTTAGCGCATCTTGATAATTCTGTGATTTATCTGATTTTGATCTTCCAAGCACGCCTAATGTATCCAATATGTCCTCTGAAAAATCTTCTGATACATCTTTTATTGATTCTTTCCATCCATTTTCTTTATTTAACACGATTGAAAGCACATCTTTTAATTCAGCAGCAAGACTTATATTTTTTTCTCTTTGTCTTATTAAATCTTCTATTTGCTTTGTATTTTCTTCGAATTCATTTGTAGCAAATTCAACTAATCCATATGCTGCTTTATATACACTTGCTGGGAAATTTTTCTTTTTAGGATATTCAATTAAATATGTTTTAATAGATTCTACTAAATCTTTAAAATAGGCATCATCTTCTAATTGTATTATTTGTTTTTTACTGTTTGGATCTATCATTTTTTGTATTCTTGATATATTTGATAATATTTTCTCTTCGGTTATTACCATTCTTACATTTACTATGCCAGATTTAGACATTGTAAAATTCCTCCTCTTCATCTGTATCACACCCTTATTATGTTCACAATTTGCTAATTTATGTTTTAATTATATATTATTCAACAAAAAATTACAATACTTACGGCAGCTTTTTTTGTTACACTTTCATAACACTTTTATTACAAAAATGTTACAGAATCTTATTGGATATTTCTGCAACATTTCTAATAATATTATTACTTTGTTTATTATTTTTTGTTAATTTCTTCGAATCTCTTTATTTTCATTGTAGTAGTTTTCTTAAATTCATCTTTTTTTATTTCAATTTTCTTTACGGCTTTATAAGATGTAAGCTTTTTATTGTTTTCTTTTACCTTATTCCATATAATCTTATAAATTTCATCATCCGATAAATCCTTGCCATGTAATTCTTCTATTTTTGAATAATTAGGTATTATCTTTGCTGTTATAATAAGTTCTTTATCATGAGCATCCTCTGATTCTTTTTTACCATATACCATGCACTCTTGAATTTCTGGTATCTCACCCAGCATTAATTCAATTTCTTCTGGATATATATTTTTTCCATTTTGCGTTACAATAACATTTTTACTTCTTCCTGTAACGTATATGTAGCCATCTTCATCAATTTTTCCAATATCTCCTGAACAGAAATATCCATCCTTCATTACTTCTTTTGTTGCCTCATCGTCTTCGTAATATCCTAGCATTACCGTTGGGCCTTTTATTAATAGCTCTCCTTCTCCTGCTTCATTTGGATTTAGCAATTTAATATCAGTATCTTTTACAGCTTTCCCTGTTGAAGCATATCTTGATGCTTCATATTCTGGTGTAAGTGCTGCAATTGGAGCTGTTTCTGTAAGACCATAGCCTTGTAAAAATTTTATACCTATATCTTCAACCCACTTTGCAATTTTTGCATCTATTGGTGCTGCTGCCGAAACAATTATTCTTATATTGCCTCCCAAATTATCAAGTATTTCCTTAAATACCTTTCTTTTTATATCAATGTTTACATTTTTTAATACATTTGTAATATGAATCATTGATGTGACAAGACCATCTTTTTTACTCTTTTTTATTGTTTCATTAATTTTTTTATATAAATTTTCTATAAGCAATGGTACAGCAAGCATAGCTGTTGGTTTTGCTTCTTGTAAGTTTGGAACTATGTATCTCAATCCTTCACACACTGCAACAGAAGCACCAACAGCAAATGGTAGTAGGAACCCTATTGTAGATTCATATGTGTGGTGTAATGGCAAAACAGAAAACAGCATATCTGATTCTTTTAATCTTACGTATTCCGATACAGCATTTATATTTGCTGCCAGATTTTTATTGCATAGCATTACTCCTTTAGATTTAGAGGTTGTCCCAGATGTGAATATAAGCATCTTAAATTCTTCTGGGTCAATTTGTATATTTATATATGATGTATCTCCAGAGTTCCAAATTTCTTTTCCCTCTTCAATTAAGTATTTCATTCCCATATGTTTATCCACAATATGATCTTCCGAATCCATTTCAATAAGATATTTTACTGTTGCTAGATTGTTTTCAATCTTTTTTATGGAATCCTTTTTTCTTTCAGAATAAATTACTGCTGTTGCTTTTGCTCTATTTATTACATTTTCTAATTCATTGTCTGGTAATTCTTTATCAACTGGCACAACAATTCCAGCACCACAAAGTAATGACATATATGAAACATACCAGTCATATGTTGTTTCACTTACAATAACAACTCTTGCATTTTTTGGAAGCATCTTTATTAATTTTGATCCAAAACCTACAACATCTTCTCCAAATTCTTTATATGTGTATCTTCTATATGGTTCTTTATGATTTGGTTTTTGAAGTATAAGCTGGTTATCAGCATAATTCTGCATTGAATGCACAAATATTTCTTTTACAGTTTTATAGTTAGTTGCAGGATATGGACCAACCTTTTTATTTTTCTTTTCTTCTGCCTCTTTAACCTTGTCATAGTCAATTTTAACTTTTTCTATATCTGGTATTTCATTCATTTCTATCTTTTTAAATTTTATATTAGGCATTTTAAAGTCTTTTAAAATTCTCATCTTAGCTTATCTTCTCACTTTCATCATATCTAATTTATTTTTTTAATTTTCTAATAAACGTTTTTTCTATCTCTTGATATAAATTTTGAACTTCTATATTTTTTCCACTTCTTTTGCCATATATAAGGCTAGAACAAGTAAATCCGAATATTCCTGAAGCAATAACATTTGCATCTCCATTTATTATTTCGTCATTTTTCATTCCATCTTTTACAATCTTCTCAATGACCTGTATATACTCAAAAATATGTTTTTGGCAAAGTTTACTCCTTGCTGAATTTCCCCATATCTCGCTCAAAACAATTGTCATAAAGTCTTCATATTTAACAAGTATTTTTATCTGTATTAAAACAATTGCCCTAATCTTATCTATTGAGTTATCAAGCTTCTCTGTCTTTATTTCAATACTATTTTTTAATAGTTTTACACCTTCTTCAATTAGAAATTCAAAAATTTCTTCTTTGCTTGAAAAATGATAATATAATGTTCCTTTTGCAACGCCAACATTGGCAGTAATTTCTTCGATACTTGTTGCATCATAGCCCTTTTGTGCAAACAATTTCATAGAAGTTTCAAATATTTTTCTTTTTGTTTTGTTCATTTATTCCGCCCTTTTGCATTATAATAACTTTTATTATTTTATAACAAACCTCTTCTTTTTTCAACATTAACTGAACAAACAGTCAAAATATTTATTTTTTTCTACTCTGCATAGAATCAAGGTTTTCCAATGCTTTACCAGTTCCAAGAGCTACACAAGATACTGAGTCTTGTGCTACCATTACATTTATTCCTGTTCTATCTTGCAAAAGTTTGTCTAGGCCATCTAGTAAGCATCCTCCACCAGTCATATATATTCCTCTATCTTTTATATCTCCCGAAAGCTCTGGTGGTGTTCTCTCAAGTACAGAATGCACTGCTTCTAAAATCTGCTCTGCAGGCTCAGTTAACGCTTCTAACATTTCACTTGAGTATACTGTTATTGTTTTTGGTAATCCAGAAATTAAATCTCTTCCCCTTATGGACATTTCAGTATCTTGTATTTTGGGATAAACACATCCAATGTTTATTTTTAAATCCTCTGCTGTTCTTTCTCCAATTATTATATTATGCTTTTTCTTTATATATTTTACTATTGCCTCATCAAATTTGTCGCCAGCTGTTTTTATTGATGTACTTAAAACTGTTCCGCCTAAAGATATTATAGCAATATCCGTTGTTCCTCCACCAATATCTACAACCATGTTTCCACACGCTTTATTAACATCCAGCCCTGCTCCAATGGCAGCAGCAAGTGGTTCTTCTATTAAATATACTTTTCTCGCGCCAGCACCCATAGCAGCATCAATAACCGCTTTTTTCTCTACTTCTGTTACCCTAGATGGAACACAAATCATTATTCTTGGCGAGAAAATATATTTACCACATACTCTATTAATGAAATACTTTAGCATTTTTTCTGTTACTGTGTAATCTGATATTACTCCATCTCTCAATGGTCTTGTAGCAACAATGTTCCCCGGTGTTCTGCCAAGCATTCTTCTTGCATCTTTGCCCACAGCTAAAACATCTCCTGTATCTTTATCTATTGCAACAACAGATGGTTCTCTTAATACTATTCCTTTCCCCTTTACATACGCAATAACTGTAGCGGTTCCTAAATCTATTCCTATGTCTTGCCCAAATTCTAACATTTGCATCTTCCTTTCGGTTATTTTAGTATTACAAAACTATTACAATTATATTACACATTATTTTAAATTTCAAACATTTTTCTAATTATAATATAAAATATTTTATTAATATTCCTGCTGCTAATATTATAGATATATTTTTTATCTCTTGATTTTCAGCATCTTCTAAATTTATTAAATGACTTTCATTTTTTTCCTCTTGATAACTATCTTCAACTTTTTCTTTATATGTTTTTATATTTTCTCCCCTAAAATTAATTGTGAAGTTTTTACATTCTCCTGCTTGAAGTTCATCTATTTTTACAAATTCTGTTACAATATTATTATTTTTTGAAGAATAAAGCTCAAATTTAACATACTTACTATCTATTTTCTCTTGTGTTTTGTTTGTTATTGTTCCCTTTATATATCCATTAACCATTGTAGATTTCGCATCATCAACCTTAACTTCTATTACTTCATTTTCTTCTATATTTCCGTCAATTTTACTATACGTTGTTTTTATTGCATATGCAGCAACCACTGTAGAAAATACATAAAATGCCACAAACATTAATAAATACTTACCAAAAGTTTTTAATCTACCCATATTTTTTCATATAATCAATTACATAAAAATATTAATTGACCAATACCTTTCTTTTAATTTTTGTTCAATATAAAATTAGCTTGGATTTTTTGTAGTATTATCAATTAATATCATTACTTATAATCCAAGCTATCTATTTGTTTATTAACTATTCTTTAGTTTATTTTATTTTTCTAAATACTCCTATAACTTTTCCTAGTATTTCACACGTTGGAACTATTATTGGATCCATTGTTGAGTTTTGAGGTTGTAATCTAATATGATCTTTTTCTTTATAAAAGGTTTTTACTGTAGCTTCATCTTCAATTAATGCTACTACAATTTCCCCATTAACTGCAGTATTTTGCTTTTTAACCAAAATATAATCACCATTTAAAATTCCAGCCTCAATCATGCTTTCGCCTCTTACAGTAAGCATAAAGCAATCGTTATTACCTATAAAGTCAAGTGGAATAGGAAATGTATCAGTTATATTTTCTACTGCTAATATTGGTGCTCCAGCTGTAATTTTCCCAACAACTGGCACATCAACTAGTTCTTTTTCTGTATATATTTCTTTCTCTTTTTCTTCTGCCTTCTTTACATTCCTTGGTGTGTAGGCTTTTCCCCCTTTTAGTAATTGAAGAGTTCTTCCCCTTTTATTTTTTCTTGATATTTTTCCTATTTTTTCTAGTCTATTTAAATATGCGTGTACTGTTGCAGTTGATTTTAGTCCAACTGCCTGGCCAATTTCCCTTACAGATGGTGGATATCCATTTTTATTTAATTCTTTTTCAATAAATTTTAAAATATCCTTTTCCCTATCATTAAGTTTATACGGATCTCTTTTTCTTCCCATATTATCACTCCTAATATAAATTTCTGAAAATATAATATCACAAAAAAATGAGTTTGTCAAACAAAAGTTTGTTATTCTTTTAATCTTCCCATTCAAGAAGATAGTCGAATACTTTTACAGTATCTCCTTCCTTAACTCCTTTTTCTTTTAGTTTCTCATTTACACCTAATTCAGCAAGCTTTTTTTGGAAGTAATATAAAGACTCATTATCTTCCATATTAACCTTTCTCATTAATTCTCTAATTGCAGGACCATCAACAATATACATATCCTCTTTTTTTTCTATTGTATATGGTTCTTCTTTTTCAAGTTTATATATTTTTTTAGGTTTTTCCGTTTGAATAAGCTCTTCTTTTGGAAGCTTTTTCAGTTCTTGTGCAACATATTGCATAAGTTCTTTTATTCCTTGGCCTGTAGCAGCAGAAATCTTAAATATCTTTACTCCCTCATTTTTTGCAAGTTCTTCCAATTCTTCATATATCGAATTATCTATCATAGCATCTGCTTTATTAGCTACTATTATCTGTTTTCTTTTTGCGAGTTTTTTGCTATATTTTTCAAGTTCTTTATTTATTATGTAGTAGTCTTCAACAGGGTTTCTTCCTTCTGAACCAGATACATCAATTACATGTAACAATAATCGCGTTCTTTCTATGTGTCTCAAAAATTGAATTCCAAGGCCAACTCCTTCACTTGCCCCCTCTATAAGTCCTGGTATATCAGCCATTACAAAGCTTTCTCCATATTCTGGCTTCACGACACCTAAGTTCGGTTCAAGAGTTGTAAAATGATAATCTGCAATTTTTGGAGTTGCTGCTGTTACTATTGATAATATTGTTGATTTTCCAACACTTGGGAACCCAATCAATCCAACATCGGCAAGCAATTTTAATTCAAGTACTAATTCTTTTTCTTCTCCCTCTTCTCCACCTTGAGAGAATCTTGGAGCTTGTCTAGTAGCGGTTGCAAAATGCGAATTTCCTTTTCCTCCTCTTCCTCCATGCAATACTAAAGTTTTTTGCCCCTTTTCTGATAAATCAGCTAATACTTCTCCTGTTTCAGCATCCTTTATAATTGTTCCAATTGGCACTTTTATATATAAATCATCCCCACTCTTTCCAGATTTATGGGCACCTTCTCCATTATTACCATTTTCTGCTTTAAATTTCTTTTTATATCTAAAATCGATTAATGTGTTTGAATCAGGATTTACTTCGAAATAGATGTCTCCACCTTTTCCTCCATCTCCTCCATCAGGTCCTCCTGCTGCAATATATTTTTCTCTTCTAAAGGAAACGGCACCATTACCACCTTTTCCCGCAGCAGCATATATTTTTGCATAATCAGTAAACATTATTTTACTCCTTCTCTAATCTACAAAATAATCTAATCTCATTGCTTTCTTAACTTTTTTCATTGTTTTTTCAGCTTCTTTTTTTGCCTTTGCTGTTCCATCCATAAGTATTTTATCAATAACTTCTGGATGTTCTTCATAATACTTTCTTTTTTCTTGAATAGGCTTTAGTGTTGTTATTATATTTTGTGCAAGTTGCTTTTTGCATGCAACACATCCTCTGCTTCCAGCTCTGCATTCTTTGCAAACTTCTTCATATTCTTTCTCAGAAGAAAATAAATTGTGATAATAAGCCACCATGCACACATCAGGGTTTCCTAAGTCATCTTTTCTTATTCTATTTGGATCTGTAACAGCACTCATTACTTTTCTTGTAATTTCTTCTTCACTGTCAGATAAATAAATAGCATTTCCCAATGATTTACCCATTTTTTCATTTCCATCAAGCCCTTTTATTCTTTTTCCTGATGACAATACTGCTTGAGGCTCTATTAACACATCACCATAAATAGAATTAAACTTTCTAACAATTTCTCTACATTGCTCGATTAATGGAAGCTGATCCTCCCCAACTGGAACCAACTCTCCCCCAAAACATGTAATATCAGCAGCTTGGCTTACAGGGTAACCCAAAAAACCATAAGTTACACTTTCTCCAAAAATATCTCTTTTCTGTGCAATTTCTGTTTTTACTGTTGGGTTTCTTTCCAACCTTGCAATTGTTACAAGATTCGAATAAAACACTGTTAACTCCGCTGTTTCCGGAATCATTGATTGTATATATATTGTAGTTTTTTCTGGATCTATTCCACATGATAAATAATCCATTGCAACTTCTCTTACATTTTTTCTAACTTTTTCTGGGTTGTTAAAGTTATCTGTTAGTGCTTGAACATCTGCAATTAAAATATATGGATCATATAATCCAGAATTCTGCATTTCAACTCTTTTCTTCAAAGAGCCAAAATAGTGGCCTATGTGTAACCTTCCTGTTGGTCTATCTCCTGTTAAAATTCTTTTTTTATCTGACATATTTCTCACGTTCCTTATTTAAATTTAATCTATGTTTTATTTTACCATATATTTCTTTAAAAATCTATACTAACACAATAAAAAACACTGTTATTAATTATAATAACAATGTTTCCAGAATTTTTAATTTTTTTATTTTTTCATATCACTTTCCAAAATAACTTGTGCCATAAAGTAGAAAGACTGGAAATTAGCTGGCATTAAAATTTCAACCCGATTTTTGGCGTATGCAATTTCAATACCAGAAAAATCTCTTTCTTTCTCCTTTTTTAAAATCTCATTACAGATTTTTCTAAACTCTTTGATATCTCTTGGCGAAAAAGAAATTTTATATTTGTTGTGGACTACTTCAATTTGAAATACTTTTTTATATTTTATGTTGTATTCCATTGCCTTTCTTACTTTTCTTATAGCTTTTTTATAAATTACCGTCACATACTTCCATGCAACATGTAGTTTTTCTGCTATTTCATTTTCTTTTACATTTCCCATTCTATAAAGTAGCGTTAATCTATTCTTTCCTCCAAGATAGTTTAAAGTAACGTCCAAAATTTTAATAAAACAGTCCTGATCTTCCGTTTCTTCAATAAAACACGATTTTTCATCTTTGATTATATCTTTTATAGTCATTTCTTTATAACTTTTATCAGTGAAAATCGGTTCATCTATGGAAACTTCAATAAAATATTTTTTTCTCTTCATATACTCTTCAAATATTTCATGCTTTATGCAGTAAAAGGCATATGTTGAGAAATTTTTCCCTTTTTCCTCATCAAATTTAATTGCAGCCCGTATTAGCCCAATTTTCCCTATTGAGGCATAATCTTCATAATCAACTGAATTTACTTCAAACCCCAATTTGTTTAAAGTGTAGTATACCAGTTTCTCGTTTTCCAATACCAGCTTTTCTCTTTCTTTACTAAGTTTCCTTTTCATGTTTTTAGTCCTTTCTTTTAGTAGTGCTTTATGAAACTTATATAAAAAATTAACAACCCTTCTTTCTTAACAATCAAATTAATTGCCCTACTATATTACCACACTTTTGCATTTCAAGCAAATATTTTCACTAAAAACTATTTGATCAGTTTTATTTAAGCCATTTTATAGCTCGTTCTCCTATATCACATCCCCAAGGGCTTCCTAAAATACTGTTCTTTTTCTTGTTTATACTGATAGATTTCATGTTTGGGCAACTTGAAAACACATCATAGCCCATAGTCTCTACACTCTCAGGTATAGTTATACTTTCTAATGTACTATACGCAAAAGCATTATTTTTTATATTTTTTACTCCACTTGGAATCTTAATTTCTTTAATGTAATTATTTCTAAAAAAACATTGATTTTCAATTGTTTCAACTGTAGTTGGAATGTTAAATTCTGAAACTGCTTTACTTGCCACATACAAAGTTTTTCCATCTTTGCTAAGAACCATACTGTCATCTATACTTTTAATATATGGATTTTTATCGTCCACTTCTATTTTGGCATTTTGAGGTATCGCCATATTATAAAATGGCTGCACCTTTGCAGGTATTTTTATCATGGTTAATCTATTTGCTTCATATAGGCTACCGCTTTCTAGGATTTCTAATGTTGAAGGTAATATCACTTCTGTTATTGTCTCCTTTTGTACAGATGCTGACTGTAACTTTCTTACTCCTTCTGGAATTATCGCAGTAGTTCCTTCTTGAACATACTTAATTAATTCTTCTCCATTTTTAGTGTATAAATTTCCATTTTCAACTTTATATTTTTCATTATCACTATCTATTATTATTTCTTTTAAACTACTCATTCCATAAAAGCACCCACCATTTACTTCTTTTACTGTATTGGGTATTTTTATACTAGCTGCATTCGAGCCAACAAAAGCACTTCTAATAATAGTAGTTGCCCCATCTGGAATTTCTATATTAGTTTTATTTAAAATTCCCCAATATACAATTTTGCCATCTTTAGAAATTAGTAATCCATTTTCAAATTTAAAGTTATTATTTTTTTCCTCTATTACTACTTCACTTAAATTTTTATCACCCCAGAATGCTCCACTTTGAATCTCTGAAACGCTTTTTGGAATCACAATCTTCCTTAAACTTTTACATGCCTCAAGTGAAGAATAACTAATAGTTTCTACCTTGTCCGGAATTGTAATCTCAGTAATTGCAGTCCTTGCTAAAATATATTGGTTTAATTTTTTTATTTCATTAGGGAGCTTTATATCAGTCAGGCTACTACAATCTGACATAGCACCATATGCAATTTCCGTAATACTATCTGGGAACTCTAAACTTTTAATATTTGAGCATCCTTTAAATGCAAATTTTCCAACCCTCTTTACTCCATATTCTATAGTAACCTCTTCAAGAGTTGTATTATTTGAAAAAGCATTGTCTCCTATTTCCTCCACTGTTCCTGGTATTACTACCTTCTTTATATTTGTTACACCAGAAAAAGCTCCACTTCCAATTTTCTTTATTGA
>CAKOXG010000002.1 GCA_934130025.1 uncultured Clostridia bacterium | reverse complement strand
ATTAAATTATCAAAACTATTTATTTTCATACAATTCTATCTCCAAAAATGATTATCATAAAATTTATATTTACAATAGATTATACTATTTTTTATGTCATATTGCAAATATGACTTCACTCATATTTACTTTTATTTCCAAAAAGCAAAAAATAAGCCGACTAAATCGACTTATTTATTGTGAAATGATATTCACTTTTTGTTTTCTTCAAACTCACTTGTTGCAATACTTTTAAATGGTTCGACGAAAACGCATTTTGGAGCTAACAACGGGAATCGAACCCGTGACCTCAGCCTTACCAAGGCTGCGCTCTACCTACTGAGCTATGATAGCATGTTAGATTGCTTCTTTTTAGTGAAGCAATATTTTTATTTTATGTTATTGGCTTTATTTCTATCCTTATCCTTGTTCTTATTCTTGTTTTTATTTATATATGTATTTCTATTTTTTTGTTTTGCTTTATATTATTTTTTCTATGCTTAGGCCTTTTGCGGTTTTCTTTCGTATTCTTTGTATTGCATTGTCTACCGATTTTACTGGTGCATCAAGTCTTTCTGCTATTGCTACATATGAATCTCCCTGTATGTATCTATTAAGTACTTTTTTTTCAAAATCGCTTAAATGTGTATCTATAACATTTTCTACATTTAACATGTATTCTTTTTTTGTTAGTGTTTCAAGTGGATCTTCCACTACATTTGTGTCAAGGACTTCCATTACTTGTGTTTCGCTGTTTCCATCTTCATTTTCGTAGGCATTCATGTTTAATGATAGGTACGAATTTAAAGGAATATGTTTTTGTCTGTTTGATGATTTTATTGCTGTTATTAATTGCCTTTCTATACATAAATTTGCAAATGATTTGAATGAGTTTTGCTTTTCTGAATTATAGTCTTTTATTGCTTTGTAAAGTCCTATTAGTCCTTCTTGCATTATGTCTTCTTTTTCTGCACCTATTATAAAGTATTTGTTTACTTTGGAGTTTACTATATCTTTATATTTGCAAATTAGGTAGTCTAGAGCTTCATCGTCTTTTGTTTTTATTAATTTTAATATTTCTTCATCGGTCATATCTTTATATTTGTTGTTCATATCTTAGATTGTCCTCCTAGAGAATACCCTACTCTTAAGCTGTATTATATTCTAGTTGAATCTGTAATGTCAATAGTTTTCTAGTAAATACCTTTTATTTTCTTGATTTTGGCAGCTTTTTGTACTATAATTTTGTCATTGATAAAAAAATTGTTTGAATTAAGTAGTAAATCTGTGTATTTAATGTAACAGTAGGAAGGAAATGATTTTTATGGCTTTTGATGGTGTTGTTACAAAATCTATTGTTTGTGAATTGCAATGTTTATTAGGCGGTAAAATAAATAAGGTGTTTGAACCAAATCGAAATGAAGTTTTATTTGGTATTTATTGTAATTGTAAAAATTATTTGTTAAATGCTTCTATTGATTCTGCTAATTACAGAGTTAATTTAACAACTCATTCTAAGCCCAATCCACAAAATGCTTTAAATTTTTGCATGGTTCTTAGGAAGCATCTTTTAGGTGGCATTGTTAGGAGAATATATTCTAATGGTTTTGAACGTATTGTTTTTATAGAAGTTGAGTGCCATAATGAGCTTAATGATTTAATTACAAAGACTCTTGTTGTTGAGCTTATGGGGAAACATAGCAATATTATCTTGCTTTCTGATAAAGGCATTGTAATTGATAGCTTACGCCATTTGAATAAGTTTGATAATTCTACAAGAGATATTTTCCCTGGAAGTATGTATGTGGATATTGTTAGTAATAAAATTGATTTTTCAGAGGTTAAGACCTTTAATGACTTTTATTGTCTTTTGGACTCTTCAAATTCAATTAGTAATGTAATATCAAAGAAGTTAAATGGTTTTGGTAAAAAAAATGTGTTGGGCTTACTTAATAGTATTGGTGTTGATGATAATTCTAATAATTTGAATGATTTAAAAAAATTGTATTCTCACTTAAAGGATTTGTGTTTGGCACTAAATTCTAATGTTTTCCCATCTTCATATCACGCAATTATTTGCAATGATTCTAATGGAGAATATTTTATTGATATTTCTGATTCTCATGATTTTGATGAGTTAAGTGTTAATTTCTTTATTGATGATTTTTACTTTTTAAAAGAGGAGCAAGAACAATTAAAGAATTACAAAAGTGCTGTTTCTAGATTGGTTTTGTCTCAGATACATAAGCTTCAAGATAGAATTGCGAATATTAATTTAAAAATTGAAGAGTGTAACAAAATTGATTTATATAAATTGTATGGAGAACTTATAACTTCAAATTTATATAGAATAAGTGACTATCCTCAAAGTTCAATTGTTGTGGAAAATTATTATGAAAACAATGAGCCTATTACTATTCCTTTGGATTCTACTATTTCCCCTTCTAAGAATGCTAAGAATTTCTTTAAGAAATATAGAAAACTTCAGAATACAATTGCTATTGTATCTAAGCAGAAGGAATTAGCAAATGCCGAATTAGATTATTTAGAAAGTGTTACATATGAGCTTGAAAATTCTACAAGTATAGATGATATTGAAGGTATTTATTCTGAAATTTGTGATAATTTTGTATTTAGCAAGGATTCTAATACTGTAAATAACCATTACAACCTTAACCAACAAAATTTTTCAAATAAGAAACGCCAAAAAGTAGAATCAGCTCATATGCCTGCCAAATACGACATTGATGGCTACACTGTATGGGTAGGCAAAAATAATAAGCAAAATGATTACCTAACTTGCAAACTCGCTCAGAATTCTGATGTTTGGATGCACACAAAAGATATTCATGGAAGCCATGTTGTTATAAGGCCTCATGACCATTCTGAAATTCCAAATAGTGTGTTGTATAAGTGTGCTTGCCTTGCGGCATATTACAGTAAAGCTAGAATGTCACAAAATGTACCTGTTGATTATACTTATGTTAAATATGTAAAAAAGCCTAATGGTGCAAAGCCTGGAATGGTAATTTACACTGATAATAAAACGATTTATGTAAATCCACAGAATTTTTGAAATTTTTCTACTCTTCTGGTGGATTTATTATCGTTTTTATTTCCTCATCTTTTCTTAAGCTTGGAACTATAAAGTCAAAAGCCCTCTTATCTTGTTTTATTGCTTCCATAGCTATAGTTTTATCTGAACGAAGTCTTTTGCTTGCATATTTTACAATTAGCCCTTTGTTCCTTACTGCTTCTAGCACAACATCATAGTCATCTCTTAATTCTTTGCTAACATAATATAAAATTTGTCCATCTGTTTTTGCTGCTTTTAAAGCCAATTCTTTGTCAGCTTTTAGAGCATCTGAAGCGTAACAAAGAACCCATCCTTTTTTTTCAACAGCCTGCATTAATATTTCTTTATCTGCTTTTAGTCTGGTAGATGCAAATTCCAGGGCTCCTCCATCTTTTGTAATAGCCTTCATTACAAGCTCTTTGTCATCTTTTAGTTCCGAGCTTGCTGCATCAAGCAAAAGTCCATCTTCTTCTATTGCTTTTTCTACATATTCCCTGTCATTGCAGTGTTCCTTCACATCATCTATAGTGTACATCTTCAAATAGCCTCCCATTCTATAACGTACTGGTTTTATATTCTATGTTTTCCATATATGGATATATCTCTTTTAGCCTTTTGTGAGTTATTACAACAATTCTGGGTAACGGATTTTTTAAGTCCTCTGTTAATAATTTTTGTGTATAGCAATTTTCCGCTGTTTTAAATAATTGGTATCTGTGTCTTACATATGTGTAAAAAATCACGTACCCATTATCTAACTCTTGTTCCATTTGTTCAAATGAATATTTGCCGTCCATGTATTTTTATCCTTTCCTTAGCAGAACAATTATATTTTTTTCCTTTACTTTTTCTAATTTTTCACTTATTATTTCTGTAATTATTTTTCAATCATTTCTTTGAATTCTTGTTCTGACAAAATTACAACTCCCAATTCCTGCGCTTTTGTTAATTTTGAACCAGCTTCTTCTCCAGCAAGCACATAGCTTGTTTTTTTAGAAACAGAGCCAGATACTTTACCTCCAAAGCTTTCTATTATATCACTTGCTTCTTGCCTTGTATAATTTTCCAAACTTCCTGTTAATACAAAAGTTTTTCCTGCAAACCTTTCATCCGTGTTGGCATTTTCGTTTTGTATTACTTTGGTATTTACTCCCGCTTCTTTTAATTTATTTATTAAATCTATTGTTTGTGGTTGTCTAAAAAATTCATAAATACTTTGTGCCGTGATTGCCCCTACATCATCTATCATGCTTAGCTCTTCAAAATCTGCCTCTGCAATTTCGTCTATTGACTTATATTTTCTGCATAGTCCTTTTGCAGACTTTGTTCCTATATGTCTTATTCCAAGTGCAGTTAATAGCTTAAATAAGTCATTGTTTTTGCTTGTATTTATTGAATCTACTAAATTTTGTGCAAACTTCTTTCCATTCTTTTTTAGTGATGCAATTTCTTCTACTGTTAATGTATAAATATCTGCAATGTTTTTCACTAAACCTTTATCAACTAATTGTTCTAATATTTTTATTCCAAGTCCATCTATATCCATTCCCTCTTTTGATACAAAATGAGCCAGGTTTCTTAATATTTTTGCACTGCATTCTATTCCTATGCAGCGTGCAACCGCTTCGCCCTCTTCTCTTACAACCGGTGCTCCACATACTGGGCATACTGTTGGCATAGTAAATTCCTTTTCAGATCCATCCCTCTTAGCTTTAATAACATCAACAACCTCTGGAATTACATCTCCTTGTTTTTGTATTACAACTGTATCCCCTATTTTTAAGTCTTTTTCTTTTATGAAATCCTCGTTATGAAGTGTTGTTTTAGAAATTGTAGACCCTGCAACCTTAACTGGTTCTAGTATTGCAGTTGGAGTTATTGCACCAGTTCTTCCAACTTGGCATACTATGTCTAAAAGTTTTGTTTCTTTTTTCTCTGGTGGATATTTGTATGCTATGGCCCACTTTGGTACTTTATATGTTGTTCCAAGTATTTCTCTTAAGTGCAAATTATCTACTTTTATAACAGCACCATCTATACCAAAAGATAAATTTTCTCTGTCTTCTCCAATTTTTTTTATTGCTTCTATTGCTTCGTCTATTGTACTGCATAGTGTTCTTACTGGTACTACATTAAATCCCAGTTTTGAAAGCTTATCCAATTCTGTAAAATGAGAATTTTCTGAATCAAATGTTCCTTCATCATATTTTTGTACATTAAATATGAAAATATCTAAAGGCCTTTTTGCAGTTACCTTTGAATCTAATTGGCGAAGAGACCCTGCAGCAGCATTTCTTGCATTTGCAAATAAACTCTCGTCCAAAATTTCTCTTTCCGCATTCATTTTTTCGAACTCTTTTGTTCCAATAAATACCTCTCCACGAACTGTGATATTTATCTTCTCATTTAGCTCTTTTGGAATATGTGCAATTGTTTTTAAGTTATCTGTCACATCTTCACCGATTAAGCCATTTCCACGTGTTGCCCCCTGCACAAATACTCCGTTTTCATATTTAAGTGCAGTAGATAATCCATCAATTTTTGTTTCTACAACATATTTTAATTCTTCATTATTTTCCTCAGCAACTTTTCTAACTCTTGCATCAAAGTCCTTCAATTCTTCAAAAGAAAATATATCTTGAAGGCTTTGAAGTGGCACTTCATGTACCACTTGTTTAAAGCCTTCCTTAACATGCCCACCAACTTTTTGCGTTAAAGAGTCCTTTGTAATAAGCTCTGGAAATTCTTTTTCCAAAGCTTTTAATTTGTTCATCATCATATCATACTCGTAATCTGTAATTGCAGGATTATCCATGTCGTAATACATTTTAGCATAATACTCTAATTTTTCCCTTATATCTTTTATTTGTTTTCTAGCTTCTTCAAGCTCCATTGTTTGTTCCTTCCTCTCTCATTCAAAAGCTGCATTAATTACTATCAAGGTTTTTTTATGTAGGTGGATTAACAGTCTTTCAATAAATCTTTTCCACCTTTTAGATATTCGTATCCAGAAAAAATGGTTGCAATAACCGATACAGTCATAAACACACTAGCTAATATATTTATAATAAAATCCCCTGTTGCCATATATGTAAGTGCACTATTTGTTAATGCTTCTTGCTCCGTTTTTGCTCTAAAGGCAAAAGCAAAATAAGGATGTGTAGTTAAGAACATTAAAATAATTGCAATCATTTGCGTAACAGTTTTTAGCTTTCCCCATACATTTGCAGCAATTACTTTTCCACTATTTTGCACAGCAATTAATCTATAGCCAGATACTGCAAATTCACGGAATACTACTATAATTGGTATCCAAGCTGGCAGTCTTCCCATTTCTACAAATAAAATCATTGCTGCCACAACTAGTATTTTATCTGCTATAGGATCTAAAAATTTGCCAAAATTAGTTACTTGATTATTCTTTCTTGCAAGATAGCCATCTAATTTATCTGTTATTGATGCTATAACGAATATAAGATCAAGTATCCACATTGTTGTGGGTATTCCTAGGAAACTCCCTGGTATATCAAAAAAAGATATTATAACCATCACTGGTACTAAAAGTATTCTAAATAATGTTAATTTGTTTGGTAAATTCATTTCTCTATCTCCTTCTTGTTTTTTCTTGCTCCATTATACAATACTGCATTTTATTAATCAATTGTTTCTTGTAACTTTTTTATTTTTATATTAGTAATAATTTATGTTCGCTGCAAATATTCGTAAAAAACTTTTTATTTTGTTTTTTGTACAATTTCAACTATGTCCGAAATATATTGGCTTATTACTGGAATATTTAGCCTAATTATTTTTTGTAATAAATATATTATTAATGCTGTTATAATTGAGAAACCTATTCCTGCTCCTATTCCTTTTGCAATTCCAGATACAAAATTTCTAATCAAAAATTTCTTTGTATTTCCAGCCAGCTCAATAAGATCCATTACACTATTTTTTTGAAAAACATAGTCTAATGAAGCTAATTTTTTTAAGAGCTCTTGTTCAATTTTCTTTCTATTTTTCTTTTTACTTTTCATTATAAACCTCAATTTTATTATGCCCATTTTTGTGTTTATAACTACTTTTCCTTAATTTTTCTTGCCCAAAATTATGAATATTTTTTTAGAATTAATACAAAATAGAAAAAGAGAGGTTTTTTCTCCTTTTTTCCTACCTCTCTTACATAATTTCATTACTCATCTCTGTGTTAGATTTGCTTTTTGTTTCATCTTTCTTTTTTTCAATTTCTTTTCTTACTTCTTCAAGCCTATCTACCAAGCTTTGTAATTTTTTATTGTCTTTTCCAATTTGTTCCCAATCATTACTTTGAGTAGATGCCTTAAGATTATTATTTGCTTTTATTATCAAATCTACAAGTTCTTCTATACTATCTGTGTTTTCAACCTCTATATCAACAGCATAATGAGATACTAAATTTGCCAAAGCATCATTAAATGTGTCTCCTATTGCAACCTTTGTTCCAGATGCAACTACCACCTTCTTAAGTATTGGCAATGAATCAGTCTCATTTACATACTGTTGGTAAATTGGTTCCACATATAATAGTGTATTGTCTATTGGAACTATTATTATATCCTTAGTAATTTTAGTTCCAGAAACATTTAAGCTTTCTATTTCCTTCGCTATTGTTTCATCTTGTTCTAATTGGGTATCTAGCTGCATTGGTCCTACCACATTGCTATCTGTTGGGAAATTGTACAGTTTTAATACATTTTTTCCATTTTCATCACATGAACCAATTAGATAAGCTGTTATATTTTGTTTTTCATATGGTGTATATGGTAAAACTAAACCTAATCTTGATGTTGTGCTATCTATAGTTTTTACCATAGTATAATATGGATCAATTATTGTTCCCTTGCTTGATGTTACTTTGCTGCTTGTATTATGTGTAGCAATGTTCCAAACATCATCACTTCTGTACAATACATCTGGCTGTATATTATGGTACCTTTCTAGTACAGTTGCTTGTATTTCATATAAATACTTTGGATATACAAAATGATTAGAAATCTCTTCTGGTATTTCCTCATCCGAAAATAAATCTGGATATATGTTTTTATAAACCATTGCTATTGGATCTGTTTTATCAGTTATATAGAATGTAACATCTCCAGAATATGCGTTGATTATAACTTTTACAGAATTTCTTATATAATTTATTTCCTTCTTAGTAATTCCATTGTTTTCTAAAATAGTTCTTTGAGAATATGGGTATTGGTTACTAGTTGTATATGCGTCTAGAACCCAAACCATTTTTCCTGAATTAGAAATTACCATATATGGCTCATCATCATAAGTTAAATATGGCATTATAGATTTTGCCCTTTGTATGATATTTCTATTTGGTAATATTTTGCTTTCACTAGTTACATTCCCAGAGAATACAAGCTTTGCGTCTTTTTCTTTAATTGCAAGCACTATTCTATCTAATAAATTAACTTTAAGTCCTGCATCACCATCATAAGTATTTTCTGTATTGTTTACTCCGTCTTCAGCTGGATAATCAAATTCCTTTTTACCATTGCTATTTGTTACAACAGTATCGTTTGTTTCTAGTCCAAAATATATTCTTGGCTCATCTACGTTCACAACCTCATCAGTTTGCTTAAATGTTTTTTGTAAATGGCTTACATTTCCCGATTCTGTAACTGATGTAGCAGATGTGATAATTGCTCCAAATCCATGGGTATATTCATATGTTTTGTTATTGTATGTACCTTTTGAACTTGCTATCTCTCTTGGAGTTACATATACTAGAGATTCTTTTCCTTTTATATTATATAGCCCAATTTTAGTATTTTTATAATTATAGTAGCCTTTACTTGTTTGTGAACCTCCAAGATCTTTAATAACAGTCTCTTCACTTACTATTGGGATGTTTCTTATCGTTTCTGAATTATCTACAATAGAACCTTGTGTAATTGTACCTTCATCTTGAACAATAACTTCGTCTATGTCGATTCCATAAGCTTTTTTAGTATTTCTTATATTGTATCCAATATATGTTTTTTCTTTATCAAGTTCATTTGAATTTACAAAAATTAAATTAAATCCTATCATAACGATCATTAATGAAACTAGATATCCTGGAACTATTAGTATTGATTTTATTACCTTTTTAGTGTTTCTTTTTTGGAATTCTTTTATAGCTCTGAATACCGAAATAACCATTACTGCTGATAATGCAAGGTATCCCCAGAACCTTATAGTTGTTTCTGTAAGTCCTGCACCAAATAATGAGTAATTTTCTGACTCATCACTATTTAGTATTATAAACTTTTGCACTCCTATATTAACAGTTCCAAGTAACACCCAAATTGCAAATAATATTGTTAATATTTTTAATTTTGAAAATGCTTGTTTTAAAATATCACTTTTCTTTACAGATTCTCTGCTTATTCCGTCAAAGAACACATTAAATACAATAAGATAGTACATTGCAGCATATATTGTAGATGCAATTACTGCTACGGCTGCATAAATAGTTAAAAATTCCAAGAATGGCCATATAAACACAAAAAAGCCAATATCCAAACCTAATGCTGGATCAGTTGTTACAAATTGCGTATTAAAAAAGCATGGTAAAGCTTTTTCTACAATCATTCCTGTTGTACAAATTGTAACTAATGTGGCTACAATAAAGGCAATTGACTTTTGTGGAAGCTTTGGCATAACCTTCTTCTCATCTTCAAAAAAAGTTTTTAGCCCACCTTTAATTTTAGATGTTGTAGAATACATTATGTAAAATATTGTACAAAAATTAATTATAGCAGCAATTCCTGTATACCTTAAGTTTTGCCAGAATATTGATACATAATTTTCACCAATTTCTTTAATTTCTAAATAATTTCCTCTTTCAATTACATAAATAATAACAAGTGCAATTGCAAGTACTGCAAGCACTATTCTCTTTCTTGTTTTTGCTTTTTTTGTTTTTTCTTCTTTATCTTTTTTTTCAATTGTTTCCGTGGTTGTTTCTTCAACTATTAATTTTTTTTCTGCATTTGTTTGATTTTTTTCGTTACTATTTTTCAAACTTACTACCTCCGATTCTATATTAACGCTTTCACAAAATCCCCACTGTCAAATTTCTCCATGTCATCGATTTGCTCTCCAACACCAATAAACTTAACTCCAACATTATTTTCATTTACAATTCCTATTACTGCTCCCCCTTTTGCAGTTCCATCTAGTTTAGTTAATATAATTCCAGTTATATCAACTGTTTCTTTAAAAGCCTTAACTTGCGATATTGCATTCTGGCCTGTAGTGCTATCTAGCACCATTAGAACCTCTTCAGCCGCTTCTGGCAATTCTTTATCAATTACCTTTTTTATTTTTGCAAGTTCATCCATAAGGTATTTTTTATTATGTAATCTTCCTGCAGTATCACATATTAAAACATCTGCACCCTTTGCTTTTGTAATTTTTATAGCATCATAAACAACCGATGCAGGATCTGTGCCTTCATTTCTTTTAACAATGTCACAATCAGCTCTATCTGCCCATATTTCCAGCTGTTCTACAGCAGCAGCCCTAAATGTATCTGCAGCAGCAATTACAACTTTCTTTCCATCTTTTTTTAATCTATTAGAAATTTTTCCTATTGAAGTAGTCTTTCCAACTCCATTAACACCAACAACTAATATAACTGATGGCTTGGTATTTAGATGAAGTTCCGAATCACTATTGTCAAATATTTCCTTTATTTCTTGTCTTAAAGCTTCTCTTACGCCTTCTTCATCTTTTATATTTTCTTTTTTTATTCTTTGTCTCAAATTTTCAATTATTTGAGATGATGTATTGGCACCAACATCTGACATAATTAAAGCCTCTTCTAGCTCCTCTAGTAAATCCTCATCAACTTTTCTAAAATTGCTGAATATATCATTCATTTTTTCATCAAAAGATGTTTTTGTTTTGTTTAGTCCATTCTTTAATTTATCAAAAAATCCCATAAAAAATCCTTTCAATTTTGGAGCCACCAGCGAGAATCGAACTCACGACCTACAGGTTACGAATCTGTTGCTCTACCAACTGAGCTATGGTGGCATATTTTATATTTTAGCATATAAATAAAAAAAAGTCTACATCACAAAGCAACTTTTGCTATGAATATAGACTTTTTTTCTTAAGAATTATTTATTATAAATCTTATAAATCCGATATCTGAATTTTTGCACATTCTTAATATTTTCTCAAGTGCCTGAGTATTCCAGTTTTTTTCTATATTTATTCTCTCCACATGGCCTCCAATTGTGAATTTATGGTATTGTCCCTCTATTTCTATTTTTTGCTGTAATTGTTTTGGGTTAAGCTTGCTACTTCCATTAGAAATATAGAATGAATTAGTATATTCTTTTTTATCTGTTATTCCAGGTATTGTCCCATAAATGGCTTTATCAGTTGCCATAAATTCTTTTGAAAGCTCCATATCATCTGTGCCCATCAAGCAAAAGTTTAAATTATATTTATTGCTGTATTCATCTACTTTTTCCTTCATGAATTTTACTATCTGTATAGCTATTTTCTCTGCTTCTTTATTATCTTCTCTTTTCTTTTTAGTTAAGGCATACACACATTCTTCCAACCCCATAAACCCTATATTTAGTGTCCCGTGCTTTATCACTCTTCTAATTTTATCTTCGTTTCTTACTTTTTCTCCATCTAAGCATATTCCTTGCTTTATAAAGAATGGAAATTCATATGCTTTTTTATTCCCCTGTACTTCAAATCTGTCTAGTAGCTGTTCTTTTACAAGGTTTAATGTATCTTCCAAAGCTTCATAAAATTCTTCATATTTTCCTCTTTTGCTTTTTTCCGCTTTGTTCAGTATAGGGCTTGTTTTTATTCCTATTCTAGCTAAATTTATCGTGGTAAAAGATAAATTTCCTCTTTGTGATGAAATTTGCTTATCACTATCAATAATGTTTTCCATAACCCTTATGTTACTTGCACTATAAGCCACCTCACTGTCTGGCTCTCTTTCTTTATAAAACTTTTTATTATATGAAGCATCAATAAAAGAAAATGCTGGATAGCCTCTTTTTAAAGCAATTTCTATTGCTCTTTTATACAAATCATAATTCGGGTCTTGTTTATTCAGGTTCACTCCTTCCATAACTTTAAATATTACGAATGGAGATAAATTTTCTTTTTCATTTTCTATTCCAAAATCTATTGCATCTAGTATCTTAGCTGTAACCATTCTTCCTTCTGGTGATGTATCTGTTCCTAAATTAATTGTTGGGTATATTTTCTCATTTCCACATAAATCGATTACATTTGTATCATGTACAAAGCCTTCCATTGCCTGTGATACAATCTTTTCAGTTTTCTTTAGTGCAATATCATACGAAACTCTAAATATCCTTTGAACCTGTTTTGAATCTCTACTATATTTGTCAAATATCCCTATATCAATATTAGTTGTTTCTATTTTTTCTATTTCTCTTGCTATTCCATTTGTAGCTGCAAATTTTTCAAAATCAGTATAAATCAATATATCATCCATAGTTTGCCTTAACTGTTTTTTAAAAGTTTTTACAACTCCTGGAGCCATATAATAGTCAAATGCAGGAATAGATTGGCAACCATGCTGCTCTTTTTGGTTTAAATTTATTGCCAAAACTGCAAGCGCCGTGTAAGACATTATATCTTTTGGTTCCCTTATATGCAGATTTCTGGTATTAAACCCTTCATCATATAATTTATTTAAATTTATCTGAGACGAAGTGGTTGTTCCTACCGGCATAAAGTTTAAGTCATGTATATGAATCTCCCCAGAATCTTGAGCCTCTGCAATTTTCTTCTTCACCATATATGATTTTGCAAATTCCTTTGATATAGTACTTCCATAATCAACCATCATTTCTAATGGGCTTATTACCACTTCTTCAGCATTTTCTTTTCTAATTGTTAACTTTTCCAATGCTTTTAAAAACTTATGTTGCTTCTTTTCATCCCAAAAAAGTCTTCTGGATTGAGCCCTTCTTTCCCTGTATTCTGCAAATGAGTAAAACACATCTGCATACCCTTCAAGTTTCAAATTCTTTTCTATTAAATCTTGAATTTCTTCTATTTTTATTTTAGTTGTATTCATTTTTGAGATTTCATTTATAACAAGATTATATATTTTATTTACATCTTCTTCAGAATATTTTAATCTATCACATTCTTGGTTTACACTATCAAAGCCCTTTTTTATTGCAATTGCAATTTTGCTTCCATCAAAGTCTACTTTTTTTCCATCTCTTTTTATTACTTTTATCTCTTCAAACATTTCTATCCTCTAACCTAATTTTTAACCTTATTTTATATCAATAATGCAGCAAAATCAATAATGTGGAGTTATATTATCAAATAAATTTAATATATATATTTATATCTATTATTATTTAGAGGTGATTTTTTTGCTTATTAAGTCTATTAAATTTAATTGTTTATTGCGCTTATTTTTATTTTTATTTATTATTTTTCTCTCACTTTTGCTTATTGTTTTTACTCTTATTAATAACTTAAAATTAAAAAATCACACTAATTTGGAAAATATATTTAATTCAGATTTTAATGGAGAAGATTTTATTAATAAAATTTCAAATATTTCAACAGAAGAATTAGCAAACGACTCTCAAAACTCTCCAAAATCCTACATTAAGTGGGTAGATTTTAAATGCCCCGCTTCTGTTCTTAGCAAACTTGCTTCTCTTGATATTTCATCCCATAATGACCAATCTGCTAAAACGAAGTATAACTGGATTGAATTGATGGCTTATCTTGGAACAAAATATGGCGGAGATATTTCCTTATTTAAACAAAGCGATTTGGACAAATTAATTAATGAATTAGATTCAGGAAAGACAATTAACGATTTAACCTCAAACATGAAATTATTTAACTATTTTTATCAGAGCTATGATGCTATTTTTCATGAATTTATTGGTGAATATGAAATTTTAAATGCAGATTCTTTCACATATACTAAAAAATATGGCTTAAAAGCTTTTCTTCCTATTGCAAGGAATTACAGTTTTAGCCATTACAAAGATTTTGGGTCATCAAGGTCTTATGGCTACAGGCGTGTGCATCTTGGTAATGATTTGTTGCGGTAACATTGGCACACCAATTATAGCTGTAGAATCCGGATATGTAGAAGCACTTCGGATGGAACCAATATGGAGGTTGGCGTATAGGAATACGCAGCTTTGATGGCAAAAGATATTATTATTACGCACATTTAAGAAAAGACCACCCTTATGCTAAAAATCTCTCGCAGCGGGCAAATAGTTTCTGCTGGTGATGTAATTGGGTACCTTGGAATGACAGGTTATAGCAGCCATGAAAACGTGAACAATATTAACATTCCACATCTTCACTTTGGTCTTCAGCTAATTTTCAATGAAGTTCAAAAAGATGGAACAAATCAGATTTGGATTGATGTTTATGAAATTATTGAATTTTTACGAAAAAATACCTCTAGTGTTTATATGGCCTACAGTGACTCAAAAGATTATGAGAGAAAAGTTGATATGATGCTTCAGGATTAGCTTGATTTTCGCCTAATTTTACTGTATAATTCTATTTATGAAAGAGATAATTGTTAATGATAAGTATGATAATAAAAAATTGAATAATGTTTTACTTAAAGTTTTTCCAGTATTAAATTCTAACTCTATTTACAAGGCTTTAAGGAAAAAAGATATAAGAATAAATAATGTAAGGGTTTCAGAAAATGTAACTGTACATTCTGGAGATTCTATAAAAATTTTTATTTCTGATGATGTCTTATTAGGTGTAAAAAATGCGCCTAAAATCACTAAAATTTTTGAGGATGAAAATATTTTAGTAATAGATAAACCCTGTGGTATAGAGTCTTGTGGTAAGGATTCTATCTCTACATTTCTAGAGGATATGTATTCCTTTATAAAGCCCTGCCACAGATTGGATATGAATACATCGGGTTTAATGCTTTTTGCGAAGAATCAGGCTTCATTGGATATTCTATTAGATAAATTTAAAACTCATGAAATTGAAAAGCATTATTTATGCAGAGTTTATGGAATTCCAAAAGAAAAACATAAAATACTTAATGCCTATTTATTTAAAGATAATAAAAAATCTTTAGTTTACATATCAGAAACGCCAAAAAAGGGATATATTAAAATTGTTACAGAATATTTTTTGAAATCTTATAATAAAAATGAAAATACAAGTTTATTGGAAGTGGTTCTTCACACTGGTAAAACTCACCAAATTAGAGCTCACCTTGCTCATTATGGCTACCCAATTGTTGGCGACGGGAAATATGGCTCAAATATAATAAATAAAAGCTTCCATCAAAAGTACCAAAATTTATGTAGCTATATGTTAAAATTCAATTTTGATATAAGAAACAACACTACAAAACTTGACTATCTAAATAATATAGAAATTTTCTTAAAAAATCTACCTGATTATACCAAAAATTAAGAGGTACTGTAAATGTTTAAATTTTGCAGTACCTTTTTATATCTCTTATTATTTTAAGTAAATATTAGGATCTACATTTTCCCCATCTTTTTTTAATTCAAAATGTAAATGGGTATTATCCGCAATTTCAAATGTTGCAGTATTTCCAACTGTTGCAATAGTTTGCCCTTGTTTTACTTCTTCTCCAACATTTATAAATTCTGCTGTTAGAAGGCTTGAATAAATACTTTCGAAGCCATTTTTATGCTCAATTACCACTGTAAGGCCATATCGTGGGTCATTCTTTATAGATTTAACTTTTCCATCTGCTGCCGCCTTAACAACATCCGTTTTTTCTGCTGAATAATCAATTCCATTATGAACAGCCCACTCCTGAAGAGTTTCTGAATATATTAAATTATCTTTTGAAAAGTCTTTTTGTTTTTCTCCTTCTACTGGAGCTTTAAAGCTTGGATCTTTTTCTTCTTCATTAGCTTTATTTACTGTAATTTCTGTATTTTGCCCCTCTGTGCTCTTTACTTCTTTATTTTTACTATTTTTCTTAACATCTGCTTGGTTGTTCTTTTCTTCTTGTTTGCTTGTATTTACAGCAACATGTGTTTCGTCCACTGCGTTATTTTTTATTTCGTTTACACTCTTTCCTATTGAACTTGTTACTTCTTGCGTATTAGAAATTAAATTTATCATTTTATTATCACTTGCTTTTGATATTACTTGGCTATTTTCTACTCTCATACCCGTTCTATTAGCAATAGCTTTACTATATATTACATATGAGGCAACAAAAGCTAGTACAACCACTAAAATTATGCCCAATAGTATAAACTTATTTTCCTTGCCATAAGATTCTGCATTTCTTCTTTCTCTTCTACTCATATACCAAAATTCCTCCTTAAAAATTTGTTATTATGAGTATTTCCATTTTTGTAATTTATATACAGTCTTTAAAAATTTATTATCTCTACACCTGTATAAAAATGTTTTATTATTTCTTCATAGTTTTTCCCCTGTTTTGCCAAGCTATCAGCTCCAGTTTGGCTCATTCCAACTCCGTGCCCATATCCCTTAACTGAAAATTTTATTTCATCATTTACCATTTCCACAGTAAAGTTTGCCGATTTTAATCCAACTAATGTACGAACCTCAACTCCTGATAGTTCTAAGTTTCCTATCTTTATTGTTTTAACTCTATTTCCCTCAGTGTATTCTAAAATTTTTATACATTCAGAATCACTAAAGTCAATTTCAAAATCTTTGTGTTTTGATTTTATCTTTTCAGTAAATTCCTCTTTTGATAAAACAACTTCTGATTGAAATTGTGTATATCCATCTTCTCCAGATGTTTCAACACTCTGCAAATATGGCAAATCCGCTCCTCCCCAAACAGTAGAAACATTTTCAGTTTTTCCTCCACTGTTTGAATGAAAAAAAGCATCTATTACTTCCCCATTGTATGTTATTACTTTTCCTTTTGTATCTATAACTGCATTTTCTATCTTCTTCCAATAATTGTCTCTTTCTTTCTCGTCCCATTTTTCCATTCTATTTTCTTTTGAAATCCATGCTTGGCAACACGTAGAATCATCGCAAATATCTGCCCCATTATGTTTTCCATTGTTGTGTTTTATACAATAAAGTGTGTAAGTTCTTGCAACCACAGCTTGAGCTTTTAAAGCTTCTTGCTCAAAACTGGCAGGCATCTCCGCACTCACAACCCCAAGCAGATAGTCATCCAGGTTTATATCTTCAACAGTATAATTATCTTTTACATGCAGAAGCTTTATTTTTGAATATTCTCTATAACTATATTCTTCATTTACATTATTTTCATCAGTATTTTTAACATCATTATTTTCATCATTTTCCTGCAAATCTATTGCAGCTGTATTTCTAAATTTATGTGTAAAAATTATTGGAATACAAAATGTAGTTAATATTATAAGCACTGTTATACATAACAATTTTTTTATATGACTCACCTCATTTATCTATGCCAATTTATTCTTCATTTGAATTAATATTCTTTTTTCAATTCTCGACACCTGCACCTGGCTTATTCCAAGCTTTTTTGCAACTTGAGATTGGGTTTGTTCTTTAAAATACCTAAGTACTACTATGTTCTTTTCTTGTTCATTAAGTTCCTCTATTAGCTTATTTAAGGTAAGCCTTTCTGCAATTACATTTTCTTGGCATTTATTGTCTGGAATCACATCTTCTAAGCTTATACTCTTCCCAGATTTTTCGTTCGACACAGACTCATTTATTGAAGTTACAAGATTTAAAGCATTTGCATCAAGAGCCTGCACTATTTCTTCTTTTGACACATTTAATATTTGTGCTATTTTTTCTACCTTTATTTCTTCTCCATTTTTCCTTAAATATTCTTTTTGAATTTCATTTATTTTTGCTCCTAATTCCTTAATGCTTCTACTTATTTTTATGCGCCCATCATCTCTTATATATCTTTTTATTTCCCCCATAATAAATGGTACAGCATATGTAGAAAGCTGCACATTATATTCAAAATCAAATTTTTTTATTGCCTTCACCAATCCCATGGCGCCAATTTGGTTCAAATCCTCTTGCTCATATCCTCTTCCCATAAATCTTTTAGAAATACTATACACAAGCCCTATATTGTCTTTAACCAAAGAATTCATTGCTTCTTTGTTTCCGTTTTTGGCATCTACAATTTTTTCATATGTATTTTTTTCAGCCATATTAGCCTTTATTCTCCTCTTCTTTTGAAACTTGTATGTATTTTTTCATGCTAACTTTTGTACCCATACCCTCTATGGATTCCACTTTCAGCTCATCCATAAAACTCTCCATAATTGTGAAACCCATCCCAGATCTTTCAAGGTTTGCCTTTGTTGTATATAGTGGCTTTCTTGCAAGCTCTATATCACTTATTCCCTTTCCATTATCTGATATTTCTATCTCAACACAATTATCTTTTAATTTGCATTCTACCTTTACTATCCCAGAAGTACCCTCGTATCCATGTATAATACAGTTTGTAACAGCCTCTGATACGGCAGTTTTTATATCAGCAAGTTCTTCTATAGTAGGATCCAATTGAGAAGCAAATGCTGCAACCGTAATTCTTGCAAAAGCCTCATTAGCCGATTTAGATATAAATTCTAGTTTCATTTCATTATCATAAACACCTATCATATTATCCCCCTTATTAAAATTACCCCACATTTTGGTTTTTATTTTCTTCTATATTAACAATAGGAATAATTTTTAATATTCCGCTTATTTCAAACACTTTTCTAACCTGATTGTTTACATTACTAAGTTCTAAATTGCCCCCCAGCATTTTTATTACCTTGTACCTTCCAAGGAGCATTCCTATTCCTGCACTGTCCATGAAAGAAACGTTACTAAAATCAAATATAACTTTTCTAGGCAAAAATCTTGTAATTTCATTATCTATTTTCCTCCTCAGTTTATCCGTACAATTTTCATCAATCTCTTCAGAAATTTTCAATGTAAGTAGCTTGTCCCTTGGCACGTAAATACATTCCACTTTAAAAACCCCTTTCTTTATTAAAATTAATTTTTCATGAACCTAGTATACAACATTTACCAGTAATTTCCAATAGCAAATATTGACTACTTTTAGCGAAATTTAAGAAGTTTTCGACATATTTTTTATTTTGGCAAAAATAATATGGTACTCATTTGCTTTGAGTACCATATTTCCTTTTTATTTAATCTTTTCTTTTATTATTTCTTCTGCCTTTAACAATTGTGCATCTTTATTCATTTCAGTTTCATAGTTTCCATCAGAATCTTTTGTTAATTCAATTTCTACATCTGGCTTTATTCCAACTTTATTTATTTTATTATGGTTAGGAGTATAATACTCCTCTGTAGTTATTTTTAATCCTCCTCCATTTGATAAACTATATAGTGTTTGGATAACTCCTTTTCCATAAGTATTCATTCCAACTATTGTTGCTCCATATTTATCTTTTAAAGCTCCTGCCAAAATTTCTGAAGCACTAGCAGAGCCTTGGTTTACAAGTACTACTAAAGGAATATCTTTTATTATAGGGTCTTTCTTAGCCTTTGTTTCGTCCTCGTTTTCCGATTTTCCCTTTGTTATTAATACTGTTTCTCCCTTATTTAAGAATAAATCGGCTATACCAGTTGCTTCATCAACTATTCCACCACCATTACTTCTTAAATCTAATATTATTCCTTTTGCTCCTTTTTCTTTTAATTCATTTAATTGTTCTTCTGCTCTATCTGCAACTCCAGAATCAAATGAATCTACTTGAATATATCCTATATTATCTTCCAACATTTGAGATGCAACATGATCAACTGTTATTTTTTTCCTTACTATATTTAATTCTTCTTCTTTTCCATCTCTTACTATAGTTACCTTAACATTAGTTCCTTCTTGCCCTTTAAGAACTCTAGTTGCATCATTTAATTGTTCACCAGTATATAATGTTCCATCTATTTTTTCTATTATGTCTCCTGCCTGCATTCCAGCATCCAAAGCAGGTGAACCTTTCATAACGCCAACAACCAATATAGAGTTATTTGTTTTATAGTTTGTTATATATACTCCTATGCCAACATACTCTCCACTTGTTTCTTCTGTAAAATCCTGCATTTCTTCTTTAGTTAAGTATTCTGTATATGGATCTTCTAAACCTTCTACATAGCCTTTTATAGCACCTTCAATTAACTTCTCCTCATCAATTTCTCCAATATATTTTTGCTCAAGCATTGTTTTAAAACTTTCTAAAGTTTTTATTAAAGAACTTCCACTTGAAGTAGAACCAGTGGTACCACCTAAAGCTTCTTTTACATAAGCATCCTGAAATTTCTTATACATTGTGACCGTAGTAAGCATAAATGTAATTGTTACTGCAAGCACAACTAACATTATAATCTTGTATATACTCTGTCTCTTTGTTTTTTTGTCATCCATAAATTTATAACTTCCTTTCAATCTATTATACTTTTTATTTTTTTATTTATTACATATAATTTAATTAATTTTGTTTTCAGCATTTGTATCTTGGCTATCCAAATTAGCCTCTCCCTTAAGATATGGAATTGGGTCTACAACAGAACCATCTTTTCTTACTTCAAAATGCAAATGTGGACCAGTGGAATTTCCTGTAGAGCCTACTGCCATTATTACATCACCTTGTTTTACAGTTTGCCCCAAAGTAGCGTAGATTGTTTGTCCATGTCCATATAAAGTATATATTCCACTTCCATTATTAATCATAACACAGTTACCATATCCACCCATCCATCCAGCATATGTAACTACTCCATCTGAAGCTGCTAAAACCGGTGCTCCAAACCCGGCATTTCCAATGTCTATTCCAGAATGATACTTATACACTCCTTGTATTGGGTGAAGCCTGTATCCATACGGAGATGTAATATACGTGCCTTCTACTCCCACAGGCCAAATCATTACTCCTCCTTTATACTGAATTGCAAGGTTTCCACTCCAATTCATTGCAGCATTTATTTGGCTTTCTAGGTCAGCTTGTTCCTTCTTGTATTGCTCTATTTGCTCATTTAGATTTTTTTCTTCCTCTGTTAGCTTTGAAGAATAATTTTCTTGTAACATTTTATTATTCTCCATTAAAATTTGCATTTGACCCGCTTTAGCTTTTGCAAGCCTTAAATCCTGCTTTTTCTTTTCCTGTTCTTGTTTTTGCTTTTCAATTAATTGCTTTTGATTATCCAACTCCTGCATCAAATTCGTGTCATAATTTATTATTTTTTCAAGCATAAAATATTTAGATAAAAAATCAACCACACTAGAAGAAGACATTAATACATCCAGGTAAGTTGAATCACCTGCTTTATACAATGCCACCATTCTCTTTCTTAATAATCTTTCTTTTCTATCATATTCAGCTTGAATTTTATTTATTTCGTTATCTATCCTTGAGATAGTTGCTTCCATCTCCGCAACTTGATTTTTTAAATCATTATACTGGCTTTCATATTCTACTATCTTATCATTAAGCTCTTGTATTTGCTTAAGTGATGTACTTAATTCATTTTGAACATATTCAAGCCTGTTTGATGATTCCTTCAATTTATCACTAACTTCTTGGCTTTGCTCCACCAAAGATTTATTCTCTTGGTTTTGTTTTTCGTTATTTCCTACATCAGCTTCTGTATTAGAAAAAACATTTATAGAGAAGCTGCACAAAACAATAATTACAATAATTAATGTAAGTTTTTTTCTTCTCATAAATGTTTTTCCCTCCTATTTTAAGATTCTGTAGTTGCTCCTGCAGCTAATGTATATCCTCCAGGTAAATAATCTAGTGGGTTTAGTGGAGATTTACTGAAAAATTGAGATACTGATGTTGCTTGCCTTAACTCAAAGTGCAAATGTGCTCCTGTACTTCCACCTGAATTTCCTGAGGTTGCAATAACTTGCCCTTGTGAAACGTATTGACCATTTGATACATGACTAGATGATAAATGTCCATAAAGGCTTACATATCCACCTCCGTGGAACACCATAATATATGTTCCATACCCATTTTTATCATAAGCATTATACGCATACCCAGATGCAGAAGCATAAACACTTTCATATGATGCTCCAATATCAATTCCTTTATGCCATCTTCCCCATCTTCTCTTTACTGTTGAAGTTACTATTTTATTATTACATGGCCATATGAAACTACCATCAAATTTAAGTCCATTTGAACCATTTGATGATGAACCACCATTATTTTTTATTTGTTCTTGGGCTTTTCTATAGGCTTCTTCAAGCTCTTTATTTACTCTATCCATTGCAGCATTATAAGAATCTATATCTTCTTGTTTTTTCTTTTCCTCTGCTGTTAAGCTATCCACTTCTTTTTGCTTTTGGCTCTTAAGCTCGCTAAGTTCAACACTTTTCTTTTCCTGTTGTGCTTTTAGAGTTTCTACTTCTTTCTTTTTAGATTCTAATTCAACCTTGTCATTTTCTAGGTTTTTCTTCTTTTCTTCTAATTCATTAATAGCATTTGTATCATATTTTGCAATACTTTGAATCATAGAATATCTAGATAAAAAATCAAATATATTTTCAGAAGCAAGCAATACATCTAAATAAGATGTATCACCTAACTTATACATTGCAACCATTCTTTCTCTAAGCAATTCATCTTTTTCTTTTATCTCTTTTTCTTCCTTATCAATCTCTGCTTCTTTCTCTTTTATAGAAGAATTAACTTCTTCTAACTGAGCTTTTAATCCATTTAACTCATTTTCGGCATCTTGCACTTTTATTGTTAGGCTTTGAAGCTCTGTTTGGGCATCAGACTTGCTATCTTGTATATCACTTAATTCACCCTTTGCCTGGTTTATTTTGTCTTGCAATTCTTTCTTATCACTTTCACTTGCAGCAAACGCTTCATATGTAACGCCCATTATAAAAATTAACATTATGGCTATCATAAAAATAGCTACAAACTTTCTTTTCATGAGTATTTCTCCTTTTTTTACTTTTTAAACCTGTAAGTATTTTCTCATAGATATTGCACTTCCAAGTGCTCCAATGCCAATACCAATTCCTAAATATACAATAATCAATAATGATGTCATATCTGCAAAAGATAATAGGCTCATTCCCATTCTGTTTAGTACAGTATTTCCAGATAACATATTTACAATTACATTATAAGCAAGCCCTAATATAACAATTGAAATAACAGCTGCTACAACTCCTATTAATATACCCTCTATTACAAAAGGCCATCTTATAAAACTGTCTGTTGCTCCAACATATTTCATTATTGATATTTCTTTTCTTCTTGCATGCACCGTTAACTTAATTGTATTTGAAATTATAAATATTGATATTAGTACTAGCAATGTAAGTACTACAGTAGAAACAATTTTAACTCCATTTGCAATAGTAACAAGTCCATCTATTGTATCATTACTATTTGTAATATCATCCACATTGTCTAATTTTTGTATTTCCTCTTGCACTTGCCTATTAAGCTTTAAATCTGTTAATGTTACAATATATGAGTTTGGAAGTGGATTGTCTTCATCATATGTAGCAAACAATGCTTGTTGTGATTTTAGTTTTTCTTTCCATTCGTTTAATGCTTCTGTTTTTGATACAAATTTTACCGTATTCACTCCATCAATTTGTTTAATTTGCTCACCTAACCTTGTCATTTGAGCCTCAGTTGCATCATCCTTTATAAACACCTGCATTCCTTGTTGAGATTCAATTGTCTCAACTGCATTATTTAGATTTTCTATTATCATAAAGAAAAGTCCAAAAATTAACATGGTAGCACACATTATTGCAAGTGACGCACCAGATGACTTTTTATTATGAAATACGTTTCTAAATCCTTCCCCTAATAAATAACCAAATATACTATGCTTCACCGTCATACCCACCTTTTTTATCACTTATAATATTTCCATTTTCAATACGGATAACTCTTTTGTTCATTTTGTCAACTATATCTTTTGCATGAGTTGCAACAACAAGTGTTGTTCCTCTTAAATTTATTTCATTCAAAAGTCTCATAATATCCCATGCCGTATCTGGGTCAAGGTTTCCAGTCGGCTCATCTGCAATTAACATAGATGGATTATTTACTAAAGCTCTTGCTAAAGCCACTCTTTGTTGCTCTCCACCAGAAAGCTCATTTGGATATACATTTGCCTTATCTGAAAGCCCAACCATTGCCAAAACCATTGGTACCTGCCTTCTTATATGCTTTGGAGTTGCTCTTACTATATACATTGCAAATGCAACATTCTCATAAACAGTCTTATCAGGTAGCAACCTAAAATCCTGAAAAACAACCCCCATACTTCTTCTTAAATATGGAACTCTTTTGGGTTTTAAAAAAGTTGTATCCTTTCCATTTATTATAATACGCCCCGCTGTTGGTTCTTCCTCTTTTAAAATAAGCTTTATAAGAGTAGATTTTCCAGAGCCAGAGCTACCAACTAGAAATGCAAAATCCCCTTTATTTATAACAAAATTAGCATTATGAACTGCTTCTGTTCCCGTATCATATTTTTTAGAAACATTTCTAAATTCTATCATTTGAAATTCATTCCTTTCATACAGCTTTTATTTATATATTTTTTCTGACAATATTCTTTATTTTATTCTCTATTATCATAACAATAAAAGACATTAATTGCAATACTATTTTGTAAAAAAAATATAGCAATTTTATCTAATTCGTTCGACAAAACTGCTATAAATCATTTACTTTATCGTTTTACTATTATGACATTATTAGTCAAAATTTCACAAAAAATTCACAAATTATTTTGCTCAATAATAGAATCACAATCTATTTTGTACTTTTTCATAAGCTCCTCAGCTTTTCCCGATTCTCCGAAAGTGTCTTTTACCCCCATCCTTATAACATTTTTAACCTTGTATTCACTGTTTCCAATACAATTTTCTGCAATTATCTCGCACACAGTGCTTCCAAGGCCTCCAATTATGCTATGGTCCTCTATTGTAATTATTTTATTAGTTTCTCTTGCACACTTCAAAATCATATTCTTATCAATTGGTTTTATACAAAAACAATCAATAACCCTTACTCCTATTCCACATTTTTCAAGTTTTTCCTTTGCTCTTAATGCTTCAGAAACACATACTCCAGTTGCAATCAAGCTTACATCTGTGCCCTCCCCTATTTGAATTGCTTTTCCAATTTCAAACTTTATGTTATTCTCTTCTCTATATTTTTCGTCATATATTACAGGTGTACTCATTCTAGAAAGCCTAACATAGTCTGGACTTTTAGTTTTAGATATTTCCTTTATGAGCCACTTTGTTTGAATATCATCAGATGGGCAAAAAACTCTCATATTTGGAACAGTCCTCATCATCGAAATATCTTCTAGCATTTGGTGGGTTGCACCATCTTCTCCCACGGTAACCCCAGCATGTGTAGCACATATCTTAACATTTGCTCTTGTATGTGCAACAGTATTTCTAATCTGGTCATATGCCCTCCCAGCAGCAAATACTGCAAATGTACTTACATAAGGGATTTTATTAAATGTGCTAAGTCCCACAGCAGTACCAATCATATCCTGCTCTGCAATTCCAATATCAAAAAATCTTTCAGGAAATTTGCTTGCAAATTCTGCTGTTTTTGTAGCTCCGGATAAATCAGCATCAAGCACAACAACATTTTTGTTTTCTTTTCCTAAATCTACCAATGCTTCTCCATAGCTTTTTCTGGTTGCAATTTTTTCATCTAAAACCATATGCTTTCCTCCTTTTCCGGCAATTCAAATAAGTTGTGTTCTATTTTTTCTTGTTCTAATTGTAAATCCTTCATTGCCCTTTCATACTGTGCTTGGTTTGGTGCTTTACCATGCCATTCAGCTTTATTCTCCATGAATGAAACTCCCTTTCCCTTAATAGTTCTTGCTATTATTATGCTTGGCTTTCCCTTAATTTGCCTTGCCTCCTCGAAAGCACCAATTATGTTTTCAATATCATGGCCGTTGCAATGTATTACATTAAATCCAAAAGCTTCCCATTTTTCATCTATGCAGTCTAAATTTTTTACATCTTCAATAGTTCCATCAATTTGCAATCCATTATTGTCAAGTATAACACAAAGGTTATCTAAGCCATACTTGTCTGCTGTCATAGCAGCTTCCCACACTTGCCCTTCTTCAATTTCTCCATCACCTAATATACAATAAACCCTACAACCAAGCTTATCCATTTTAGAGGCAATAGCCATTCCATTTGCTATAGAAAGGCCCTGCCCTAAAGAACCTGTTGACATATCTATTCCACTTACTTTTTCCATATCTGGATGTCCTTGTAAATTGCTTCCAATCTTTCTAAAAGACTTCAAATCATCTTTTGAAAAAAAACCTTTCTCTGCAAGTGCAGCATATAGAGCAGCACAAGCATGCCCCTTTGATAGCACAAGCCTATCTCTAAAGTTTGAATTAGGCACTTCTGGGCTCACATTCATCTGGTTAAAATAAAGCACTGCCATTATATCAGCAATAGATAAGGCTCCTCCTGGGTGTCCAGACCCAGCAGAATATACTTGGTTAATTATATCTTTTCTTATATTATTAGCAATTAATTTTAGTTCTTTAATATCAGTAATCCTCAAAACATTCACACTCCTTAAAAATAATTATTAAACGTATTATATTTTAGTTTTTTTTGCAAGTCAAGAAAAAACGAGTAACAAAGAAAATTTCAATGTTACTCGTTTTTGTTTTCAGCGCTCCTTTTCTTCAACCCATTCTTTCAAATGGCATTTTATCCCCAGGATGCCAACCTCTTCTATTTCAGCATCAATATATTTGCCTCGTTCAAGGCCATCCAATATCCAGGACGGAGCATTCAAGATGCCAGTAATTGCCGGAGTAATTTCTATCCATACGCCATTGTTATTCATCCTCTCACAAACTCTTACCTTTATAGCTTCACCAATCCTATAACTATTCACCACTTCCTCAATTTGTGGCCATGCCTGTTTGCAACTTCCATCTATTCTATACGGGAATCCATACTGCTTCTTTATTATCTTAACTCTTTTATATTCCCCCACCTTAAAAAAATTTTTAAGGTTATTCATCCTCGTTCTTGTCACCTCTGTAACATAAACACGAATTCTGAATGAATGGAATTCGCAAACAAGGTATCGTTCCTCTACCTTTATTATCCTGGTAGAAAGAGTTTGCCCTATATGTAATCTATCATAGATATCGCTTTGCCACGCCCGATGAGATAGCACAACAAGTCCCTCATTTATGCTTCTTACAGTAGCAAAGAATCCTTTTTTTAACATTTCCTCTATTTTTTCTGGCATGTCATACAGGTTCCACTGTAAGTCTTGCATGGCTAATTGGTTCTCCCGAACTATAAAGTTCGTGTTTTCATCAAATTTGCCTTTTATCGCCCGCTCCTCTTTGTCCCACCAGATTTTTCCAGGAAGGGCAAGGACAAATACAACGTCTCCAATTTTAAAATCTTTCATGTTATGGTACCTCCAGCTTTTCTTTTGTTTATTTTTATAAATTCTTATAAAAAATATATAAAATATGCAGACGCATATGTGTATATATATTAACATAAAGCAGCCATCTTTTCAATAATAATTTTCAAATTTTCAAATTTAATCTTTTATTTCAGCCATTTTACAGCTCTATCTCCTGTAGGGCATCCCCAAGGGCTTCCAGAAATACTTCCATTTTCTTTATCTATTATTATATTATTTAAATTTGTACAATCCCAAAAAACACCATCCCCAATTTTTTCTACAGAATTTGGTATAATTATCGACTTCAAACTAGAATAGCCAAAAGCATATCTCCTTATTTCCTTAACACTTGAAGGAATATCTATTTTCTCAATATTACTATTTCTATAAAAGCAATTCTCTTCTATCGTTTCTACAGTATCAGGAATATTATATTTTTCCTCTCCACTTGCAACATATAATATTTTTCCATCTTTACTAAGCACCATAATATCATCCACACTTTTTATATTCTTGTTTGCCTCTGACACTCTTATTTTTACTCCATATGGAAGTGCACTACTATCAAATGGAACAACCTTCTCTGGTATATTTATTAAACCTGTAATCCCTGAAATAGCCGAATTATTTATATTCACTAATGTTGATGGTAAGCTTACACTCTGTGTGCCTGTTGCTAAAATAGCCCTTGAATTTATTGTTTCTACTCCCTCTGGTACATTTATTATACTTTCATTTTTTAAATATTTGTATAAAGTTTTACCATCTTTACTATATAAGTTTGAGTCCATAATTTTAAAATATGGATTATCACTATCTATTCTTATTTCTTTTAAATTCTGTATTCCAGTAAATTCATATCCAGATAATTCTTTTAAACTATTAGGCAGACTCATACTTACCGCATTTGAACCAGAAAAAGCATCCATTACAATACCTTCAACTCCATCAGGAATTTCAAGGGCTGTTAAGCTTAGCAATCCAAAATAAACTTTTTTACCATCTTTTGATAGCAAAAAACCTTTTTCAAATTTAAAATCATTACTCTCAGTATCAATTACAATATCTTTTAAATTATAATTTCCCCAAAAAGCTCCACTGTCAATTCTTGTAACACTTGCAGGAATATTCAATTTTTTAAGCTTTGAGCAGAGCTCAAAAGCATAACTACCTATTAATTGAATTTTTTCAGTAATATCCATTGTAACTAATTCTGAACATCCAGCAACCAAATAGCTGTTGATTGCAGTCATATTTTTTGATAACTTTAGATCATTTAAACTCGAACAGTTCTGCATTGCACCATAAGCAATCTCTGTAATACTATCTGGGAACTCTAGACTTTTAATATTTGAGCATCCTTTAAAAGCAAATCTTCCAACCTTCTTTACTCCGTATTCTATAGTAACCTCTTCAAGAGTTGTATTATTTGAAAAAGCATTGTCTCCTATTTCCTCCACTGTTCCTGGTATTACCACCTTCTTTAAATTCGTTACCCCAGAAAAAGCTCCACTTCCAATTTTCTTTATTGATGGAGGAATTACAATTGTATCTGTGTTTCCTAATAATTCTAGATTCTTATCTGAAGAAAGCAAAACTCCATCTTCTATATCCCATGGATTTACCTTTATACCTGCCATATTTGCAGCTTCAGCTTCTCTTTTATTTGTTGTATTTATACACAACTCTCCATTTATTATCTCCATCTTTTCTATATATTTATCATCAACATTTCCAAGAACTTCTTCTATTCCGCTCTCATCATCTGCTTGCTTTGTATTATAATACAACTTATTTTTATATGCTGTTAAACTAGTTATAGCAAAATCACTTGATTCCATACCTTTATCTGTTGCAAACAAATTCATATTTTCTTGATAATTCGATAGCACCTGTGCCTCTTTTGCAATCTTAGCCTTTGTAATTACTCCATTATCCCCTGTTAATAAATTTATACTAACACCTGCTAAAACAATCATTACCACAATGGTAACAACAAGAGCAATAAGCGTAATTCCACTAGTACCACATCTTTTATCATGATTATAACTATAACTGTAGCTATGGCTACGACTATAATTATAACTATGATTATGGTTGTGATTATAATTATGATTATAATCTTGGCTATTATTATTATCATTCTCATTGCAAACTCTTAACTCAATTTCATATTTACTTCTGTTTCTTATTCTCATTTAAAGATATATTCCTTTCTTACTTCACTCACGGGCACATAGAAATGAAAGATTTACTATTCCTCCTACTAATTCCCTTCAAATTTATTATTATCATAAATTCATTTTCTTATGCTTTTATCTTTATTCGGTAATTTCCGAATGTGTTATTCTCATTTTATAATAACTCTTTTTAATATTCAACACTTTACATTCATTTTATAAAATTACATTTCATAGTAAATTGAAAAATAAATTCTATTAATTTCTTTAATTTAACAATTACATCAAATTTTTATCTAATTTACTTGTCACAAATTATTAACATAAAATCACATTTATTATTTAAGTAACTTACTTAAACAAATTTTTAGCATTAAATTTTTACTTACATTTCAGCATCTCTGCAGCTTTTAACATCTGCCATTTTGATAAAATTTGTTAAAAAATTTTATTTTCTAGGGTTTCAATTTTCCCTTGACTTTATTACATCTTAATGCTATTATTAGCTTAATAAATTTGCATTTAAGTAAGTTACTTAACGAAAAAATATTTTTGAAAGAACATAATCTAGTATATAAATAAAATAAATTGATAATATATCATCTAGTGTGTAAATTATGATATGCCCTGTCAAGTAGGCAGGTATCATAGCATTAAAATAGCACACTAGATTTTTGTATTCAAAATACTTCCATCCCAGAACATCCATCCAAAAATATAGAAAAAAATAGACTTTCACGAAAAAAATAAAGAAGCAATATAGTTTTATGTTTACTATATTACTTCATAGAGCAGTTCAAAAATAATTTGGTTTCAAGGTATATATTGTATCCAGCTATTTTGCCATGTCTGCTGGATTTTAATGTTGCAAGTCGAAAAGACATGGGAATGAGAAAAGGCCTTGAATTATACGATAAATATAAGAAATATTTTTCTTTAAAATACGGAACATACTATGTTTTAAAGTGTGATATAAGTAAGTCCTTTGCAAGCATATTTGTACTACACTGGGCGTATTCCATTATGCAGCTTAGTGGCAACTAAATTGTGCTATAAGCATTTATGTGAAGGGAAATTAAAAATTTAAAAGGACATACTAAATATATGTCCTCTAAAATAGTACTAAAATATACTCCCTTTCGAGATTTAACCTACTAACAAATATATTTATCTATTTTATATTTATAATGACTTTTACTACAATTTTATATTTATAGTAAATTTCATTACAGGATATAAGTTTGTTTCTATATTATCTCTTGTGTAGTTTATAACTTACACAACCACGGTTTATAGAATCTATAGCACGAAGACGATTGCTGTTGCTCGTATTCAAGTTGTTGTTCGAGTTGAACAAGTTGTTGTTGTTCATGTTCGTGTTCGCATTGCGAAGCCCGAAATTAGCATTGCTTGAGTTCGTATTCACATAGTGAGAAGCTACCCAAACAAAAACAGCTAAAAGGTTCCCCATCCTTGCAACTATACCCTATTTATAGATTTTTTCCAACCCACCAAATATTTTATTATTTTGTTTAATGATTCTCCAAATTTAAAATAACGCTTGCTATTTATTATTTGTTTTTCATACATTAGGTTAATCAGAAAGTCTATAACCTTAATCTTTGCAATACATTTGTCTAATAATTGTACTTTTAAATCATCATCAGACGTTGTATTTGCTTCATATGCAAGTTCTAATAAATCGAAACTTGCATTTCTTATTCTATTTTTTATTTCTATGTCTTTTTTTGGAAAATTATCAAGATTTTTGTCTATATTACTTAGCAAATCTCTTATAAATTCCAATACTTTAAATTTTTCCTGCATTTATACATTCCTCAATACTCTGTAATAGTTTTTTTAGTTCTTCTTTACCGGCATTTTTACTCAAAGCGTCTTTAATTTCATTTATCCTTCTCATATTGCTCACATAAATTTTTGCATCTTCCAACATTTTTTCATACATGTTTAAATTTTTAAAATCCATTGAGCCATTTACAGCGTAATTGTCTTTTCTATCTATGATGAGATAATTTATTTTTTTATTTTCTAGTGTTGCTTGCACTTTCTTTATTGCTTTAGAAGGGAATCCACACACATATACTTTATTTTCCTCTGCAATTTTATATTTGAATAATTTGCACATTATGTATGCGTCTTTCCAATATGCTCTGTAAAAATTTCCTATCTTAACCAATGCAATAGCTGTTGGATGTATACTCTTAATTTCTTTTATCATTGTTATTACACTCATATTTTTCTTATGTTTCTCCTATTTTTTTAATTTTTTGGTCAGTCTCTAATCTTGAACAATACAGAATAATTTACACACTAGACTCGACAAGACCTTATTTTTCGCGGCTAGGAGACCAGAGGCCTCCTTGAGCCGTTTTTTCTCTATTCATATTAGTTTTGCTACATGTTTGTGCTCCATGTGCTACCTGCCTTTTCGGTTAGGACACTAGAGTCTAGAGAAATTATAGCACGAAGGTGATAGATGTTGCTCGTAATCGAGGAGTCGTCCGAGTAGAACAAGTTGTAGATGCCCAAGCTCGGGTCCGCATAGCGAAGCCCGAAAAGAGCATATCTTGAGTGCGTATACACATAGCGAGAAGCTACCCAATAATATTTTGAATTAGACAATACACTTGATGCTGCTCCATAATTGGTTGGATTTATCGATATATTATAATATGTTTGTGTTACTGTTAAATTCTTTGTTAGGGCTTGTGTATATCCACTTGTTAATGTTTTTGAATATGTGCTTTCCTTATATGGGTCTACTGTATTTACTATATCTGGCTGTGTTATTGTATCTGCCTTATCTTCTGATACATCTACTCCTGAACCTATTGTATCTTTATAACTATTTGGATAATAACTATAATTTCCTGTATATGTCTTCGTTGTTCTATACTGTACACCATTTAATGTGTATTTGTTTCTTTCTGCAAATCCAGTTGGTGTCAAGTTTTTCTCCATGTCCTCTAGATTTATGCTTCTTGCTGTTATTCCTTTTGCTTTATTACTATATAATTGCTCGCATACATCATTTAGAGCATTTACTCCATTATTATATCCTGTTGCTCCATAGAATTTTACTCTTGCTGTTGTTGGATCTGATACTATATCTATTTTTCCTGTGTCTTCATTTATATTTAATATTCTCCATTTTAGTCCACTTTCATATGCTACTGTCTGTGGATCCCCTGATAATCCACTTTTTTCTGATGTTAATGAGTACGTTTTTTTCGTTGCATCTGTCTCTGTTTCTAAGGCAGGCTTATAATCTACATAGTCTCCAACTTTATATTTTGAACTATATTGATTTACCTTTACAGTTACACTTTTATCTCTTGTTTCTCCATCTACTGTTCCTAATACTACAAAGGTGTAACTTCCATTTTGCGTTACTGCATATGGCAATGTTACTTTTGCTCCATCCTTTGTATCTTTTCTTATTTCAGTTATTGTTCCTCCTTCTATACTTGTTAAAAACTTTATATATAGGGTTTGGCTTCCTTCTTCTATTGATGCTTTTTCGGTTACTACTGTTCCATCTGCTTTTGTTACTTGTATATTGCTTATTTCTGGCCTTGCACCTGTTTTTCCAATGTCTCCTATCGTTCCATCTGGGCTTACTACCAATTCATATCCATCTTTTTCAACAGTATATGTTCCATCTCCGTTATCAGTTACAGAGTCAAATCCCTTAGTATTTAAGAATTCTTCAAATCCTTCTCTTCCATTTGCAGCATTATCTATTGCAAATTCTGATATAATTCCCAGCACTTGCTCTCTTACATGCTCTCTTTCTGTTTGTGATTTTGCATCTTTCGATTTACTTATTACACCATTATTACTTAGCACTAAGCTTATACTTACTCCTGCTAGAATTAGCAAAACTACTATTGTTACAACTAATGCAATTAGTGTAATTCCGTTTTCCTTCTTTTAAAATCTTCTTTTGGTTCTTCTCTTCCATTTTTTCCTCCTTGTATAATATATTAGGTTTTATAGTTTAACCTCAACTTTATGTCACTTTCGTGATATAATTTTATTATTAACAATAAACTTTTTATTTATTCAAATTTATTGCTCGGATATTTCCGAATACCCTGTTTTCATTTTATACAATCATCTTAACTTAGTCAATATATTGTTCGGAAATTTCCGACTTTTTTTGATTAAATGTTTGTTTTTGAAACAAAGTATTTTATTTTTTATCCTTAAGTTAAATACTTAAACGAAAAATCATTAAGGAGTTTTTGCTGATATTTCAATGCTCGTACGGTTTTTTACGTTGTAAAATCTCTTAATTAAATTAAATTTTTTTATTTTTAAATTTCGGAAGTTTCCGTTGACTTTACTGAACCTTGTGCTATAATATTTGTATAAATTTTATCCTTAAGTATTTAACTTAATTCAAAATATTATATAAAAATAGCTAGAATCGTTGAAGTAAACCCTCCTTATTAAACTTTTTTGTCTAATAAGGAGGGTTCACTTCATTTATGACTCTAGCTTTATTTTCTAACATAAATAATAAATGGTATTCTCTATTTAGATTTCTGCTTTTTTGGTGGAGATGAGGGGAGTCGCCGAGCCGCGTCGGGAAAATTGTCCACTGGACAATTTTCTTATCCTCCTTTTCGACTCCCGTTTTATTTTATAAAATAAATAAATGATAGTCTCTATTTAAATTTCTGCTTTTTTGGTGGAGATGAGGGGAGTCGAACCCCTGTCCAGTATCTATTCCACACACATTTCTCCGAGTGCAGTTTGTTATTTATTTTTTCCATAAATTTCATTAACAAACAAATGTAATTTATGAATAGCTATTTAGTTTACCCACTATTTTAATAGCTAAAATAGTTTTGTTATCCTACTTGTTCGACGCCTTTTATGAAACCGTAGGCCTTTTTATAAAAGACGAGCTACCTAAGCTTAGGCAGCGTATGCTAATTCTCTATTATCAGCGTTTAAATTTAGTTCTGCTTTTTTATAGTGGCCAAAGCAGCCATCCACTACTCGCTACATGTGTTTCTTAAATACTGTCGAATGCCAATACATCCCCGAATATCTTTATTATACATTATTTTTAATTCAAAGTCTATATTTTTTTCGAAATTACTTGCACTTTGATATTTTTTATGGTATTATAATTAAGTCGAATGTAGGGGTGTCGTCCAACGGCTAAGATAGAAGTCTCCAAAACTTTTGATGAGGGTTCGATTCCTTCCACCCCTGCCATTGATTTTACTCGTATCATTAACATTTGCCTTTAGGAGGTGTTGTTTTTGGCGAGTAATTTTTTTGCGTTTAAATATATGAAGTTTTGCTCATTCTTTTTTGTTTCTATTATTTTATTGTTATTTTTTATTTCTTTTTCTATTATTCAAATTAATGAGATTTATAAAGATTCTTCCTTTATTTTTTCCGATTTTTCTGATTATTGTTGGCCTCTTCCAGATTATACTTATATAAGTTCTCCTTTTGGTTATAGAAATAGTCCTACTTCCGGGGCTTCTTCTTATCATTCTGGAATTGATATTCCCGCTCCTGAAGGCACCAAGATTTATTCTGTTTGCGATGGTATTGTTTCTTTTGCCAGTTGGGGTGCTGGCGGTGGCTACACAATTGTTGTTGAAAATAATGATTTGAAGATTTCCTATTGTCATGTTTCTCCAAATTTTATTGTATTTAGAAATCAGGAGGTAAAAAAAGGAGAGTTTATTTCTAATGTTGGGCCTAAGAATGTTTATGGTATATCTAACAACCCATATAAGGATTCTTATGGTAATCCAACTAATGGAGCTACTACTGGTTGCCATTTGCATCTTAGTATTAAGGTTAATGGTAAGCCTGCTAATCCTTTAAGTTTTTTTGATAATACTAAAGAATAAAAATATGAGAGAAATTAAATTGAATTTATAATATATTCGTTCTAATTTTCTCTCATTTCTATAATTAATTATTATTAATATTATTTTTTTATTGGTTAATTTACATATCATCATTGTTGTCATTTATATCATTATCATTATCAAAGTCGTCGTCTTCATCAAATTCATCGAATTCTCCGTCCTCGTCAGCTTCTAATTGATGTAATCCACATGTATGGCAATGCCCTGTGCATCCTGATGGTTCATTATTTTCTTCTTCTTCCCCATCCCAATCAAGTTCTATTATGTTATGGCATTCTGGGCATTCAATTTCTTCTTTTAGTTCATCTTCTAAACTTGCAACAAATTCATGGCTACAATATGGACAAACTATTTCGAAATCGTAATCTTCATCTTCATATATATCTTTCTTTATAAGTTGAAGTGTCTCATACATTTTATCAAATTTCTTTTTTAATTTTTTTTGACTTTCTTCTAAATCGTCAATTCTCTCTCCATTTAGCTTAGTAGCTTTTTCTATCATATCTAAGAACAATGAAGTTAATTCATTTAATTTATGTGTTGCATAATCTTTTTCTTCTTCTTTAGAAATATGATCTATTATATCTTCAAATATATCGGCATATTTATCACTTATTGTTGACATAAACCCTAAACCCTTTCCATATATTCACCAGTTCTTGTATCTATTCTTACAACATCTCCTATGTTTACAAACATTGGAACTGTTAATTCATATCCATTTTCAAGTGTTGCTGGTTTTCCTGATGTAGTTGTTGTATTTCCAGCAAATCCTGGTTCTGTGTATGTAACTTCAAGTTCAACAAACATTGGTGGTTCTACAGCAAAAACATTTCCTTTATATGATAACATTTTTACATTCATATTTTCTTTTAAGAATTTTAAAGCATCCCCTATTTGCTCTTTATTTAAAGGAATTTGCTCATATGTTTCGTTGTCCATGAAATAGTATAAGTCTTCATCATTGTATAGATATTGCATATCTTTCTTTTCTATTTCTGCTCCTGGATATTTTTCTGATGGATTGAATGTTTTTTCAATTACTGCTCCAGAAATTACATTTTTTAATTTTGTTCTAACAAATGCTGATCCCTTTCCTGGTTTAACATGTTGGAATTCTACTACTCTAAATACATTTCCATCCATCTCAAATGTTGTTCCATTTCTAAAATCTCCTGCCATATATACACTTGCCATTATTATTACCCCTTTCAATTTTTTTATTATTTTTATATTTTATATTGATTATTAATTAGCATAACCGTATGACTTTATAATTATAATATATTAATGCCCAAAAATCAAGCTTTTTCTTACATTTTGTCAACTATCACGTAATCTTTTGGTGACTTTGTAAGGCTTGTAGCCATTCCTCTATTTACAAGCACTGTATCTTCAATTCTAACTCCAAATTTATCTGGTATATATATACCTGGCTCATCTGTAACAATCATATTGTTTTTTAGAATAAAGTCTATTTTTGTACTTGCAAATGGCAATTCGTGAATTTCTAGCCCAACTCCATGTCCAAGTGCGTGTATTAAATCATATCCGTTCAATTTAAAATCATTTTGAACCATTCTGCTTACAATTTTTAGGTTTACTCCTTCTTTCATCTCATTTATTGCTTGCTTTTGGTTTTTTAGCACTAATTCGTAAATTGGCTTTATTTCTTCTGGTACAAAACCTGCAAACACAGTTCTTGTCATGTCTGAGCAATACCCTTTATACTTGCATCCCATGTCTATTGTTATAGGGTCTCCTTTTTCTATTCTTTTTTCTGAAGGAACTGCGTGTGGTTTTGATGAATTTTTTCCAGAGGCTACAATGGTATTAAATGCTACATCATCTGCTCCATTATTTATAAAAAATTCATCAATTTCTTTAGCTATTTGCCTTTCTGTTAAACCAACTTTTATAAAGCTTTTTAAGTGTTCAAAGCAATCATCTGTGATTTTGCAAGCCCTTGAAATAAGTTCTATTTCTTCTGGGTCTTTTATCATTCTCTGCTTTTCTATTATTCCTTCGGTTTCTTCAAGGCTGTTTATTTTGTACCTGTGCATAAAATCTTTATACCTTGCATAGGTAACATATTCTTCTTCAAAACCAACTTTTTCACAAAATAAGAAAAAATTCTCATAATCATCTTTTGACAAATCTTTCATATCAAAAACTACTATTTCATCGTTTAGTGTTAATGTGTTATTAACTTCTTCTACATACCTTCCATCTGTTATGTATATATTTTCTTTTGGCGTAATTAAAAATGTTCCTTCAGCATCAATTCCTGTTAGATATTTCACATTAACAGGATTCGAAATTATTATGCCTTGCAAATCCAACATTTTTATTTTATCTCTTAACCAACGAATATTATTATTCATAACTCCCACCATTCTATTTTCATTTATTATTTGATTTATTACTGTTTTTACATACTATATGTTCCTAATGTAAAAATTTTTAGCATTAGTATTAGCAATGTTTCAAATGGTACAAACATTGCGATAAATGTTGCAACTACAATGAACGGTCCAAATGGAATGTATTCTCCGCCGTTCTTTCTTTTTGCTATAATTAGCGCCACACCAATAATTGCCCCTAGTAAAAATGAAATTAATGAGATTATTATTGTAGTTCTCCATCCAAAAAACAACCCAAGTGCTCCCATGAGTTTTACATCGCCAAATCCCATTGCCTCTTTTCCAGCAATTAAGCTTCCAACCCATGTTATAAACAAGAATAATCCTGCCCCAACACACATTCCTAGTAACATATCTATGGCAATATTTACATTCACAATTCCTTCTATAAAAGTGTATACTAATCCTACTTCAAATATAGTAAGGTTTAGTCTATTAGGAATTATTGTGTGCTTATAATCTATTACAAGTGCAATAATTAGCATTGGTGTAAGTAGAAAATATGCTGCTGCCTTTATGCTTATTCCATATAAATAAAGTATTATAATAAAAAGTATTGCCGTTACTGACATATATATATATTTAGGTTTTTCATTTTTTAGATATATTGTGAAAAACTCTTTTACAAAAACCTTTTTATATTCCGGCATTCTCATTACACACCAAGACGAAAACTGCCCAACTGCAAGCCCTATTAGTCCTATTACCAAATAATATAATATATTTATATTGTTTATATACATTTTATTACCTCTTCTTTTGTCCATTAATTTCTTTAAAATATTTAGCTAAAATTCTTCTTTCAATTACCCTATTTATTTTTGTAATCCAAATATCATTTTGTTTTAGTGGTTCTACTAATATAGAATACATGCTGCATCTGTTAGCTCCAAATACATCTGTTAGAACCTGGTCTCCAATTACGGCAATTTCTTTACTATCATTTATTTTTAATATTTTTTTCGCTTTTTTAAATCCAATTTTCAATGGTTTTTTTGCAAAATAAATATATGGAATATCCAATAAATTTGCAATTTTCTTTGCTTTTTTCTTATTATTGGTGTTAGATAATATACAAAATTTTATATTTCGTTTTTTTACATTTTCTATCCAATCTTCTAGGCCTTCCACCATGTTGTTATTTTTATCAATTAGCGTATTATCTATATCTAATAGTATCGCTTTTATGTGTTTTTCTTGAAAAAAATCTGCATTTATTTCCGTAATGTTCTTAAAATAACTCTTTGGATAAAAAATCATCTTAGCCTCCTATTTATTGCTATTTTATATTATCAATAAGAGCCTAAAATGTCAAGATTATTTACAAAATCTATGATTTCCAATGGTAATTATATGTGGTCTTGACCAAATCCATTTATTTGTTGCTGTTGCAGGATTGAAATAATAAATGGCTCCATAGCATGGGTCCCAACCGTTTAAAGCATCACGTGCCGCATTATATGCAGTTTGGTTTGGTGTTAGGTTTATTTGCCCATCTGATACTGCCGTGAATGCTCCTTTTTGATATACAACTCCAGAAATAGTATTAGGAAAAGAACTGCTTTTTACTCTGTTTAAAACAACGGCAGCTATTGCAACTTGCCCTGCATATGGTTCTCCTCTTGCTTCACTATACACAACTCTTGCTAGCAAATTTAGGTTACTTGAATTTGTACTGCTTGAACTTGAATTTCCACTTGAATTAAATATTCCCATTGCTTCTAGTGTTTTTTTACCTGCAATACCATCAACTGTTAGGCCGTTCTTTCTTTGGAAATATTTTACCGCTGCAAGTGTTTCGGAACCATAAATTCCATCTATGCTTCCGTTGTAGTATCCCCACCTTTTTAATTTTGTTTGTATTTGAGTAACCTCTGATCCTCTAGACCCATATTTTGATAATGCCAATATGGTATTATTGCTAAAAAATATATTATATACAATAAAAATTATGAATAGTATAGATATTATTGCTATTGGTTTTTTATTTATTTTCTTTTTAAACATAGAAAAATTCACCTCTTAAAGTTATTATTCCTTTAATTGGTGAATTTATACATCTAGAATATTCCTATTATATTTCCATTTTTATCAAAATCTATTTTTTCTGCAGCAGGATTCCTTGGAAGTCCTGGCATTGTCATTATTTTTCCTGTTTTTACTACTATGAATTCTGCTCCTGTTTTTAGCTCTACATCACTTACATGTATTGAAAAAGGTGCTTTACATTCAAGATTTTTTGAGTCATCTGAAAATGAATATTGTGTTTTTGCAATACAGATTGGTAATTTAGAATATTCCGATTTTTCTATTTTCTTTATTTTCTCCATAGCTTCTTGTGTATATTCAACTTTTTCTGCACCATATATTTTTGTTGCAACTTTTTCTATTTTTTCTGTAATGGTATCTTCATCTTCATAAGCATATTTGAAATTTTCTGAATTTGATACACATTTCACAATTTTTTCTGCTATTTCTACTGCTCCTTCGCTTCCTTTTTCATGGCTTTCAACAAGGCTCATTTCTATATTTTGATTTTTTAAATTTTCCTTTAGTTCTTCTATTTCGGCCTCTGTATCTGTATCAAATTTGTTGATTGCAACTATTGTATTCAATCCAAACACGCTTCTTATGTTTTCTATGTGTTTGTTTAAATTTTTCATTCCTTTTTTTAGAGCTTCAATATTCTCGTTTTTTATATCTTCTTTTACCTGTCCTCCATGATATTTAAGTGCTCTTATTGTAGCAACAATAACTACTGCATCTGGTTTTATTTTTGCTTTTCTGCATTTTATATCTAAAAACTTTTCAGCACCCAAGTCCGAACCAAACCCAGCTTCTGTAATTGTATAATCAGCAAGTTTTAGAGCAGTTTTTGTTGCAATTATACTATTGCACCCATGTGCAATATTGGCAAATGGACCTCCATGAATTATAGCCGGTGTATGCTCTAAAGTTTGAACCAAATTTGGTTTTATAGCATCTTTCAATAATACTGCTATTGCTCCTTCCACATGCAAATCCTTAACATAAATTGGTTTGTCATTTTTATTGTAACCAACAGTTATATTTCCAATCCTTCTTTTTAAGTCTTCTCTGTCTTCTGCCAAACATAATACTGCCATTATTTCTGATGCAACAGTTATATCAAATCCATCTTCCCTTGGAACAATGTTTTTTTCTCCAGATAAACCTGTTTGAATATTTCTAAGCTGTCTATCATTTAAATCTATACATCTTTTCCATGTTACTTTTTTAAATTCTAATTCGTTTCCATAATAAATGTGGTTATCAATTACAGCTGATAGTAGGTCATTTGCTGATGTTATTGCATGAATGTCTCCTGTAAAGTGTAAATTTATATCTTCCATAGGCGCAACTTGGGCATACCCTCCCCCTGTTGCACCACCTTTAATTCCAAAAACGGGTCCAAGCGAAGGCTCTCTTAAAGCAAGAATGGATTTTTTTCCTATTCTTCTTAAACCATCTGCTACTGCAATAGCCATAGTAGTTTTTCCCTCTCCAAGAGGTGTTGGGTTTATTGATGTTACTAGAATTAGTTTTCCATTTTTCTTTTCTTTTAATCTTTCCAATAGCATTTCATTTTCAATTTTTGCCTTGTATTTTCCATACAATTCTAACTCTTCTTCTTTTATTCCTACATCTTCTGCAATTTCAGATATATTTTTTAATTCGGCTTTTCTTGCAATTTCTATATCCTCCATAGTCACAATCAATCCTTTCTTTCTAAATACAAGTTTTTATCTTTACGCAATTATTCCAACCAGCAAGCCTAAAAGAGCACCAACCAAAACCTGCTTTGGAGTATGCCCTAGAAGTTCTTCCAATTTTTCATTTACCTGTATTGTTGTGAGCCCTTTTGTATTTACAATTTCATTTAATATATGGGCTTGCTTTCCTGCTGCACGCCTCACGCCACAAGCATCATACATTACAACAAATGCAAAAAAGAATGCCAAGGCAAATATTGGTGAGCCCACACCTTGGCTCTTTCCAATCATTGATGCAACACATACAACAACACCTGAATGAGCACTTGGCATTCCTCCTGCTCCAACTATTCTTTTAAAATTAAATTGTTTTATTTTTACTAAATCCCAAATAACCTTAAATGACTGTATACAAAACCATAGTACAAATGGCACAATCAAAAATTTATATTGTGTATAAAAGCTCATAATTCTCCTTTTCTAATCTTCTGGAATAAAATTCTCTTCTTTAATTTCATCCCCATCATTAATTAACATTGTAATTTTCTTTTCAGCAGAGTTCAAAAAATCGCTGCATTTTTTAGATAGCTTCATTCCCTCTTCGAATTTATTTACAGATTCATCTAAACTTAAATTTCCTTTTTCTAGTTCATTAGCAATCTCTTCTAACTTTTTCATTGATTCTTCAAAATTTAATTCTTCCATAACAATTTCTCTCCATTCTTCTATAAAATATATTGCTTTAAATGACTATTGAATTATTGCCTTTTTCTCACCATCAACAAGCTTTATATTTATCTTTTCGTTTCTTTCTAAATCCTTAACAGACCTAACAATTTTACCATTACAAGCATTATTATCCTCCTTTGTTATAATACTATAACCTCTTGCCAATGTTTTTAATGGGCTCATTGAATCTAGCCTTGCTACTTCCTTAACAAACTTTGTTTTCTCTTCTTTTAATTTCAAATTTATGGAGTTTTTCAAGCTTTTTACCCTCATATCAATAAGCATAAATTGTTCATTTATTTTCTGAGTTGGGTTCTTATAAGCAGGCCTTGCCATACATTTTTCGTACGAAAGCTTCATTAATTCTATTTTTTTCTTTAGAGCATTCTTATATCTATTATTGTATAACTTTAAAGAATTTTTTACATCTTCAATGTTCGCTACCGCTAATTCTGCCGCGGCAGATGGCGTAGGAGCTCTTAAATCTGCAACAAAGTCTGATATAGAAAAGTCAGTTTCATGGCCTACTGCTGAAATTATAGGAATTTCTGAATCATATATTGCTCTTGCAACTATTTCTTCATTAAAAGGCCACAAGTCTTCTAATGATCCTCCACCTCTCCCAATTATAAGCACATCAGCTAGTTTATTTTCATTCATAAATTTTATTCCATTTGCAATCTCTTTTGCAGCACCTGGTCCTTGCACCGGCACTGGATACAGCCTTATGTTCACATTTGGGTTTCTTCTTGTACTAACATTTATTATATCTCTAATTACAGCTCCTGTATTAGAAGTAAGCACTCCAATGGTTCTTGGCATAAAAGGAATTTTCTTTTTATGTTTTTCATCAAACAATCCTTCTTTTTCAAGATTTGCTTTTAACTTTTCATATGCCTCGAAAAGACTTCCAAGGCCATCTTCCTTCATGGCTTTTGCATATATCTGGTAAACTCCATCTCTCTCAAAAACAGAAACACTTCCCAATATCATTACCTTCATTCCATCTTTTGGCATAAAATTTAAGTGGCTTACATAACTTTTAAACATTACACATTTTATTAGTGAATTTTCGTCTTTTAGTGTAAAATATAAATGGCCTGTATAATGATTTTTAAAATTTGAGATTTCACCTTTTACAAGTACATTGTTCAAAATTTCATCCCCATCTATTTTTTCTTTTATATATTTATTTAAATCGGTTACTGAAATTGGGTTATATTCCACCATTCCTCGTTCCTCTTTTCTTTTAGTTAAATCTAAAAATTATACCCAAAAGGATATTCCTATTGGGTTTTATTCTACAACTTTTGCTAGAACTCCATTTATGAATGAAGCTGATTGCTCTTCTCCATATTTTTTTGCTAGGTTTACTGCTTCATTTATAGCTACTTTAAACGGAATTTCCGCATACTTTATCTCATATATTGCAAGTTTTAATAAGGCTAAATCTACGGTAGAAATTCTATCAATAGTCCAACCAGCCTTTAAGTTTTGTGAAATCATCTGTGTAATTTCTTCATCCTTTTCCTTTATTCCTTTTGCAATTTCCTTAACATACTCTCTAGTTCTTCCATTTTCTACTTCTACTGAATCTAAAAATAATTTTACCTGTGACTTGCTATTTTCATGTTGTAATTCTTGACTGTAAATATAACAAAATGCAAGCTCTCTTTTTGTCATTTCTTCCATTTATTTTCCCCTATACATTTTATAATCTATCTATGAAATTTTTTATCTTCTCTTTTACAAAAGATTTGTTGTGTTGCACATAGTTTCCTACATATATACCAAGACATATGAAAACAATCCAAAGTATTAAATCATATAAATGCGTGCAAAGTATTATTATTGCTATAATAGCTCCAATTAAGGCTCCACCGTAGGTTCTAAGAAATTTTTTTATATCTTCCATGATTTCCACATTCCTTCCATTTACTATACTTTTTCTCTAATTTGATTTTTCATCTTCCGGTTTAACTACATTTTTTATTCTAATATCCAAGCTTTTTACTTCTACATCTAGTGATTTTTTTATTGCATCCTTAACTCTCATTTGAATATTATTGCTTAACTCTTTTATTACAACATCATCTGTAACCTCTATTGTAAGTACTATTGAAACATCATTGTTTTGGTCTAACATTATTCTTGATTGTTGCTTTTTTACTCCTTCAAATCCAGATACTACAGAATCTACCATGCTATTTAGTGTATCTCTTGTAATTAAAAGTTTTCCATCTTCATTTTCAAGAAGAATTCCGTCTTTATAATTTTCTTCTTTATCCCTGCTTTCAAAGAACAATCCTTTTATAGCCAATAAAATAAGTATAACATTCATTCCTATTAAAACATTACATGTTGTTGTATTTTTTAAAACATTTGTAACCATTACAAATATTGTTGTTGCATCTGCCCAACCAAAGATTACAAAACAAGAAAATACAGAAAGCATAAGTATGATTGCTGAAAATAAACATAATATTAATTTATCTAAAAATTTCATTTTTTGTATCGTTCCTTCCTATTTAGTCAATTCAAATTTATAGTACGTTTTGCCCTAAGCAATAATGCTTAAGGCAAAATAATTTTTTATTTTATTTATTTTCGTCAGTTGTTTCTGTGTTTTCTTCTCTTGAGTCTACGTTTTCTGTATTTACTCCTTGAACATGAACATTAACAGCAACAACTTTTAAACCTGTCATTCCTTCTACTGCTGTTTTTACTCTATTTTGAATATCGAATGCCACATCTGGAATTCTTGAGCCATATTCTACAATTATATTTACATCAATTTTTGTTTCTTTTTCTCCAACTTCTACCTTTATTCCTTTTGATAGATTCTTTTTTCCGCTTAGTACTTCTGATATTCCCCCTGCGAATCCTCCTGCCATTGCATATACTCCAGGAGCTTCTGATACAGCTTTACCAGCTATTACAGAAACAACATCATCAGAAATTTGAATATTGCTTGTTTCTCCTTCTGCATTTTCAATTGTTATCTCACTTTCGTTTTCTTGAACTTTTTCTTCTTTATCCATAATGGTACCTCCGTTTATTAAAATTCTCATATCTATAGTATATCAATTTATATGAAAATTTACAAGAGTTTTTTTAATTTTAATCTTTCTTTTGGTTGTAATTTTTTCTTATAAATGCTATAATTTACTTTGATTTTCTAGTTAATTTATGTTTTTAGAAGGGATTTAGACAATATGGAACAGAAATTTTTTAATATTCTAGAATATGATAAAATTATTAATATTATCTGTGGTTTTTGCAGCACATATATTGGAAAGGAAAAAGCAGCTAGTCTTCTTCCATCTTGCGATAAAGCAGTTGTAAAATCATTGTTAGATGAAACTTTTGAGGCCTCAACCATAATTTTAAGAAAGGGTTGTGCTTCAATTTTTCCAATAGAATCTAGTATAGATGTTGAAATAAAATATATAGAAAGCAATAATTTCTTACAGGCAAAATCACTACTTAATATAGCTAATATTTTGAAAAATTCCAGAGAATTGTATCAATATATGTTCGAAGATGAGTCTTTCGATTTAAGCCCATTTCCAAAAATGAAGGATTTGTTTTCACTTCTTTATTTTAATGAGGGTATAGAAAAAAGGCTTTTTTCTTCAATAATAGATGAAAATACTATTGCAGACGATGCTTCAAAAGTTCTTTCCTCATTAAGAAGAACTAGAAGAAATATGGAACAAGGAGTACGAGAAAAATTAGCCAATTTCATACATTCTCCTTCATATTCAAAATACTTAATGGACCCAATTGTTACAATAAGAAGCGATAGGTTTGTAATTCCCGTAAAAGAAGAATTTAAAGATAATATAAATGGATCTATTTTAGATGTTTCCTCAAGCGGTTCCACTGTTTATATTGAGCCAAGTTCTGTTTTCGAGCTTAATAATAAAATTAATAGAATTAAGGCTGATGAAGCAATTGAAATAGAAAAAATTCTAAGGAATTTGTCACTTCTTCTTTTCCCTATTGCAAGTAAAATACGTACAGATTTAAATGTAATAGGAAAAATTGATTTAATTTTTGCAAAGGCAAAATATTCTAATAGTATTAATGGAATAGTTCCAGTATTAAATGACAAAAAGCAAATAGCTCTATATGGTGCAAGGCATCCATTAATAGATAAAGCCCAAGTGGTACCAGTAGATATTTCTATTGGTAATGGCTATTCTGTTCTTTTAATAACAGGCCCTAATACAGGTGGAAAAACTGTATGTTTAAAAACTGTAGGACTATTTTGCTTGATGGCATTTGCTGGTATATTAATTCCTGCAGACGAAGGAAGTTCTTTATATGTGTTTGATAATATTTTTGCAGATATTGGTGATGAGCAAAGTATTCAAGAGTCTTTAAGTACTTTTTCTTCTCACATGTTCAATATTGTTGGCATACTTTCAAAAGCTTCTGCAAAAAGTTTAATTTTAGTAGACGAATTGGGCTCTGGTACCGACCCTACTGAAGGTGCAAGTCTTGCCATAAGCATATTAGAGGAATTTTATAACATGGGAGCTTCTGTAATCTGCACCACTCATTATCCTGAGCTAAAAAAATATGCTTTAACTCACGATGGTTTTGAAAATGCAAGTTCAGATTTTGACGTAGAAAATTTACGTCCAACCTATAAGCTTCTGTTAGGAATTCCTGGTAAGAGTAACGCATTTGCTATAAGCAAGAAAATTGGCTTATCTTCTAATATATTAGATAGAGCCAAGAATTATATAAAAGAGGATGATCAGAATATAGAAACTCTCCTGAAAAATATTTATGATGACAAATTGGAAATAGAGAAGGAAAAGGAAAATATTCGAAAAAATTCAAGTCAGATAGAGTTATTAAGAAAATCTTTAGAAAGAGATAATAATAAAAAAGAACTTGAAGCTCAAAATATAATTTCAGATGCAAAAATAAAAGCAAGACAGATATTATTAGATGCTAAAGATGAAGCAAACGAAATAATAAGGAATTTAAATACCTTGACAAAATCTAGCAATTTATCTGAAGCTAATATTTATAGAAACAAGCTAAATGAATCTATAAATAATCTATCTGATTTTGCAGGAGATCAAAGCATAACCAAAAACAAAGCGTTGTCTGCTAATGATGTTTTTGTTGGCATGGAGGTTTTTAGCAGCAAATTTAATTCCAATGGTGTTGTTTTAAGTTTGCCAAATGCCTCAAATGAAGTTAAAATTCAAATAGGAAGCCTAACTATAAATTCAAAACTTAATGAATTGTCTCCTTGCAAAAAATCAAACGCTTCTTCAAAAAAAGCACACAACAACAGCTCTGTTTCGTTTTCAAATTCAAAATCACAGGTAGTGTCCTCTGAAATAAATGTAATTGGGCTTAATGTTGATGAAGCAATACCTATTGTAGATAAATACCTGGATGATTGCTATATGGCAAATCTTAAAACAGCTAGAATAATTCACGGTAAAGGCACTGGAAGGTTACGTGAGCGGAATTCATAGTTTTTTACGAAAAAATCCAAGAGTTAAGTCTTTTAGGCTAGGGGCTTATGGTGAAGGTGAAATGGGTGCAACAGTTGTAACATTAAAATAAAATTTATTTTTTAAAGCGACAAATCAATTTGATTCGCCGCTTTTCCTGTTTTTTATCTTTCTATTTCATCTATTTCTTTTTTAGAAGTAGCTATATGGCTATATGTACCACTTTTTCTAAATCTTTGTTCCATTTTTCTTGAGGTTTTATCCATTTGCTCCACCGCTTCTTTCATGGTATCTGAATATATGTGGTCTAAATCTACATATACTATTTCTCCTTCTTTTAATGTGGCTTCTACCTTTTGTTCAAAGCCTACAGACCCTGGGGCTACATCCATTTCCACAGTATTTAAAACAGGCATGTTTTTTCTCTTTAAAATTCCGAAATTGTCCCATGTGAATTCAGTTAAGATTATTCCCCTACTTCTAAATTCTTTATAAAGTAAATATAGAATGTCATTTTCGTCTATATCTTTTATATTGAATTTTAAATTAGGTGTTCCCCTCTTCTCACAAATTTTTTTCAAAATAATTCTCTTCTTTTCTTCGTTACTTATATTTACATCTGCATATTCAGTTATTTCAACTCTTGCAAATGGGTCACCATTCACGCATTTAAAGTCATTTCTAATTAATGGTTGTAATATTCTCTTATAATTTGGAATTTTATATGGAGCCTTTGGTATTCCAAGTTTTATTACCTTATCACCTATTCTATATACATCATTTGCCTTTCCTCTTGCAATGCAATCAATATTGTGAGGGCTACATTTCTGGTCTTTCATTATCTCTTCAAGCATAGTTTCTAGTATTTCAGTATACCTTTTTATTCCTCTTTCAATAAGCTCAGCATCTTCTCCATTTAAGAATTGTCTTCCCTTATTTGCTTCTCTACAAAGCATGGATATTGCAATATCTCTTTTTCTATTATCCATTGCTTCATTTATTTTTTTGTCTATTTTTCTTGAAACACCTCTAAAAGAATCAATGGCCTCCAAAAATCCAGGTGCTTGTGTACTCTCAATTATTTTTTCAATATTATTTTCTACAAATTGCCTATCTTCGTTCAATAATACTTTATATAATTTTTGTAACATATGAATTTTGGTTCTATCTGAAGATATGCTTTTTATAATTCCACATATATTTTCAAAAACAATTGTCTTATATTTTTCATTTTTTAAGATATATTCTATGAAATCAATTTTTTGAAATTCTTCTATAGAATCTAAAATCTGTAAAAAATGTTTTTTTATAATATCATACGAATCTTTTCTTTGCTTTTTGTAAAAGGACCAAATAATACCACTTTTTTGCTTAAGAACTTCTTCTTCATTTATCAGTGATAACATATAATCCATTGTATAATTACTGTTTTGTTTATTTAGCTTTTTTATTAGTTGTTTTTCTCTTCCACTCATTTTACGCTTTCTTCTCCATGTTACAAATCATTTATTATTACATTTTTTAGTCCAACAATTTCTTGTATTTCTTCTAATATTTCTGGTGTTACAAATAATCCTCCTGCTGGAGATATTTTTTCTCCATTTATTATTTCTATTTGAGTATTGTTTTTATCTCCATTGAAGAATTTTAGTGCACCTCTTAATCTTTCTTTTTTAGCATCATCTAAATTTGTAATATTTATATTTAATTTCTTTCTAGGAATTTGCACTACAGTTTTTGCACCATTTGCGCCAACAATACGTTGATTAGAACTATTAGTTTGCGGATTGTTTGCTACATCTTCTAAGCTTTTTATTGTTCTTGCTACTATGCTTGGAGCCTCGTCTTCTCTTATGCTTATTCTTCCTTCTACAAGTACAATGTTTTCATCTATTAATTCATTTGAACATTGATTATAGCAGCTTTCAAATACAAGTACATCAACACTTCCATATAAATCTTCTATTGTTACAAATACCATTAGTTTATTGTTTTTTGTGTATTTCTTTTTTAGTCCTGTTATTATTCCTGCATATTTTACAAATTGACCATCTTTTAATTGTGGTACTCTGTTTGATAGTTTTTCTGGCGAGATTTCTTCTTCATCTTCTGCACCAGCTGTTTCGCTAGCGTCTCTCATTTGAATTGTATTTACATCTGCATATTTTTCTATTAAATCTCTATATTTTTCTAATGGATGTCCAGATACATATATTCCAAGCATTTCTTTTTCCATTGATAATAGTTCTTGGTCTGAATATTCTTTTAATGTTGTGTATTTGTATTTTAGCTTTTCCATGTCATCTTTGCTTGAATCTGCTTGTGTCATTGCCATATCAAACATTGAAACTTGACCTTGTATGTTTTTCTTTGATGCTCCTGTTATTGTGTCTATTATGTCTTCAAATGATGCCATTAATGTACTTCTAGTTTCTGCAAAATTGTCAAATGCTCCTGCTTTTATTAAACTTTCTATACATTTTTTGTTTACAGCCTCATCTTCCATTCTTTCGCAAAAGTCTGTAAAACTTAAATATTCTCCATTTTTTTCTCTGTTTGCAACAATAGCGTCAACTGCAGCAAGACCAACGTTTTTAATACTGCCAAGTCCAAATCTTATTTTTCCGTCATCAACAGTAAATTTTGTATAACTTCTGTTTATATCTGGCTTTAGAATTTCTATGTTCATTCTTTTACATTCGTCTATATACTCTGGAATTTTATCCAAATTTCCTAAAAAGCTGTTTAACATTGCAGCCATAAATTCAGTTGGATAATATGCTTTCAAATACGCTGTTCTGTAAGATACAACTGCATAACAAGCCGCGTGTGATTTATTAAAAGCATATTTTGCAAATTCAGACATTTCATCAAATATTTTGTTGGCTGATTTTTCATCTATTCCATTTCTTACACAGCCTGGTACAACTATGTTTCCATTTTCGTCAACTTGACCATGTATAAATATTTCTCTTTCTTTTGCCATTACATCTAGCTTTTTCTTACCCATTGCACGACGAACTAAATCCGCACGTCCTAACGAATATCCTGCTAAATCTCTAACAATTTGCATAACCTGTTCTTGGTAAACCATACAACCATAAGTTACTTTTAATATTGGTTTTAAACTATCATGTGTATATACTGCATGGTCTGGGTCTTTTTTATTTGAAATATATCTTGGAATCTGGTCCATTGGTCCTGGACGGTATAGAGATACACCAGCTATTAAATCTTCCAAACAATCTGGCTTTAGCTCTTTCATAAAGTTAGTCATACCTTGACTTTCAAACTGAAATATTCCCATTGTATTTCCATCTTGCCATAGTTTAAATACTCTTGGGTCGTTCATAGCCTGGTCAAATTTAACATCTATTCCTCTATTTTTCTTAACTAAATTTATTGTATCTTGTATAACGGTTAAGGTTCTAAGTCCCAAAAAGTCCATTTTCAATAGACCTAACTCTTCAAGAGTTGTCATTATATATTGTGTAGAAATCATGCCGTCTCTTACATATAGTGGAACATAAGTTACTACTGGGTCTTTTGTAATAACTATACCACAAGCATGTGTTGAGGCCTGCCTTGGCATTCCTTCTAATGCCATTGCAATATCTAGCAATTTTTTTGTTTCTGGATTATTTTCATATTCATCTTTAAATTCCTTGTTTTGCTCTAATGCTTTTTTTATTGTAATATGCAACTCGTTTGGAACCATTTTTGCAAGCTTATCTGCTGTTGCATATGGTACATCTAAAACTCTTCCAACATCTCTTATAACCATTCTGGCAGACATAGTACCAAATGTAATAATCTGTGAAACATGGTCTGGGCCATATTTTCTCGAAACATAGTCTATTACCTCTTGCCTTCTTTCGTAGCAAAAGTCAACATCAAAATCTGGCATGCTTATTCTCTCTGGATTTAAAAATCTTTCGAAAAGTAAAGCATATTTCATTGGGTCTATATCTGTAATTTCTATTGCATATGCTACAATAGAGCCAGCTCCAGAGCCTCTTCCTGGGCCTACTGGTATACCTTGAGTTTTGGCATAATGTATATAATCCCATACAATTAAGAAATAGTCAACATATCCCATTTTCTTAATTACACCTAACTCATAATTTTTTCTATCTATAATTTCTTGTGATGGATTATCTCCATATCTATTTTTTATACCATCATTACATAATTTTTCTAAATAATCATAATGTGTAGCAAAACCTTCTGGCACATTGTAATTTGGAAGAATTGTATGTCCGAATTCAAATGTTACATTACACTTGTCTGCAATTTTTACAGTATTTTCTATTGCCTCTGGCACACCAGAGAAAAAATCTGCCATTTCTTCTGGAGATTTAATATACAATTCATCTGTTTCAAACTTCATTCTATCTTCATCTGTAATTTTCTTTCCAGTTTGGATGCACAATAAAATCTCGTGGTTGTAAGCATCTTCTCTTCTTAAATAATGTGAATCATTTGTTGCAACAAGCTCAATATTTAGCTTTCTTGCAAGTTCAATTAGCTTTTGGTTTACTAAAACTTGTTCTTTAATTCCGTTATTTTGAATCTCTAAATAGTAATCTTCTCCAAATACATTTTTAAACCATGTAGCAACTCTTTCCGCTTCATCCATGTCACCTTTTAAAATTGCCTGTGAAACTTCTCCAGCTAAGCATGCACTACAGCAAACCAGTCCTTCATGATATTTTTCCAAAACTTCTTTATCAATTCTTGGTTTGTAATAAAAACCTTCTGTAAAGCCAATAGAAACAAGCTTTGTAAGATTTTTGTAGCCTTCATTATCTTTTGCAAGCAAAATTAAATGATTATATCTAGCATCAATATTAGGGTCTTTGTCAGCTCTTCCTCTTGGGGCAACATACACTTCACATCCAATTATTGGCTTAATTCCATTTGCTAAACAAGCTTTATAAAAATCGATTGCACCAAACATAACACCATGGTCTGTAATAGCCATGGCCTTCATTCCAAGCTCTTTTGCTCTAACTGGTAAATCTTTAATTCTATTTGCTCCATCTAGTAAACTAAACTCACTATGCACGTGTAAATGTACAAAATCTGGCATCGTTTTTCCCCCACTTAAAATATATCCTCTCAATCATTTGTCGTCTCTTGTAGTAACTTGTCTAATTTTATCATCAAAAGTCTTGTTTTTCAATACTGATTTTGTATTATTCTACCTCTTCCACCATTTGTGGCATGTTTTTTCCTTGTACTGTTGGTATTGCTATTATTTTAAATTTTGATATTTTGTCTCCGAATTTTATTTCTACAATATCTCCAGCCTTAACCTCATAACTTGGTTTTACAACTCTGCCATTTACAGATATTCTGCCACCATCAGCCGCTTCATTTGCAACTGTTCTTCTTTTTATTATTCTTGAAACTTTTAAAAATTTGTCTAATCTCATCTTATTTTGCGCATTTATATAACGCACTACCTCCCTTTATTGTAATTATTTTTCGTCATTTATTGTTATTGATTTATTTAAATATAAACTATAAATACACATTTTATCAACTTTCCTATTTAGTGCTTGTTCCAATGCAATTCTGTATAGTTCTAACTGTTCTTTATATTTTTCTACAAGTTCATATTCATTGCCATACTCAACATAATCTGTTTTATAATCCACTAATATTAAATCATCATTTTTATCTATATAATATAAATCAATCACACCCTGAACTAATATTTTTTCATCTGTATCTTTATTTAAATTTTCATACAGTGAATTTGCCTTTATATTTATATAAAAAGGCTGCTCTTTGTGCACTTCCTTAGCATTTTTTAGCTCATTCCATAATTCAGATTTGGTGTAATCCAAAAGTTTTTGTTTATTTATACTGTTTGCTTCAAGTTCAGTAATTATTTCCTTTGCTTCCCAAGATAGAATCATTTCTTCTATTTTTTTCATATTGTATGCTTGCTTTTCATCCATCTTTTGTACACACATGTGCATCAAGGTTCCTTTTTCCGCACTTGTTATTTTTGTTTTTTCTTCTTCATTTAAAAACTTTGGCTTTGCAGTAATATTGCTACTTATCTCCTGCTCTTTTATTTTAGTAACAGATGTTTTAGTTGGAATTTGTTCCAAGCCTTTAAATTTATATTGCCACTCAAGAATATTTTTTATTTTATTTTTTTCATCATCTTCAATTTTCACACTATTTGCCAATTTGTTTATTCTATCTATAATTTCTTCCTTCTTATTTTCCTCATGGCTTTCCTTCTTCATCATGCTCTTTTTATTTATTATATTAACAGAAAATAGGTCTTTGGTGTTTAATTCTCCCTCCTTAACATAAATTAATTCAAACCAGTCAAGATATGTTTTGTATTTTTCTATTATATATGGATCAATTTTTTTCTTTTTATACCCCTCCAAAAGTTTCTGCTTCTTTGCTAAACTTTTGTTAGCATCTTTTTGCCTTCCCACTACTATAAGTTTTTCCTTTGGCCTAGTAAGTGCAACATACAAAACTCTCATCTCTTCCGAAATAGCTTCATTTTTTGCTTTTATTGCAAGAGCCTTTTTTGCAAGAGTTCTATATTCCACATGTTTGTTAGAATTTATATATTGAGGTCCAAATCCTAAATCTTGGTCAAGTAATATTTTTTCGTTAAAATCTCTAAAGTTAAATTGTTTTCCCGTTTCAGCCAAAATTACAACAGGAAACTCTAGCCCTTTACTTTTGTGAATAGTCATTATTCTTACAACATCTTCATTTTCACCTATTATCTTAGCAGATTTCAAATCTTCTTTATTAAAGTTAATTTTATCTATAAAATTGATAAAATTAAATAGTCCCTTAAAACTCGCCGTCTCATATTGTTTTGCTCTTTCAAATAGCATTTTCAAGTTAGATATTCTTAAATTTCCATTTGGCATTAGCCTAACATAATCCATATAACCTGTTTTAGTGTATATATTCCAAATCCATTCATCTAGAGCCATATATTGCTCGTCATCCCTTAATTGGCTTAATAAACCTAGGAATTTTTCTATCTTTAATCCTAGTAAATCATCACTGTCCAACTCCTCGTTAGCCTTTGTTAGGGCCATGTAGAAGTCTGAATTCCTATCATACATTCTTATTCTCACTAATTCATTGTCTGTAAAATTTCCTATTGGGGACCTCATCACCGTAACTAATGGAATATCTTGCATAGGGTTATTTATAATTTTTAAAAGTGACATTATAGTATCAATTTCAACAGATTGTAAATACTCTCCTGAACTATCACTATAAACCGGAATTCCAAGTTCAGATATTTCCTTTTCATAAACGCCTGCAACGCCACTTACGCTTCTTAATAAAATTGCTATATCCCTATATTTTATTGGTCTTTCGCACTTTTGCTTCTTATCAAACACCTTGTATTTGCTATCTATAAGTTCTTTAATTTTACTTGCAACAAACCTTGCTTCAACCACAACATTTTCTACTCTTTCGGTATTTGTTTCTTCGGGCTCCTCTCCTTGCCAAATATCTTTTTCATCAGCCAAATCTATTATGTTAATTTCGGTTTTAAAATTTTGCTCATCAACCTCTTCATATGATGCACCCAAATTCAAGTATTCTTCTTGATTATAGTCTATATCCCCCAGGTCTTTACTCATTATATTTTCAAATACTAAATTGGTAAAATCCAATATATTTTGTCTACTTCTAAAATTTTTAAAAAGTTGAATTTTTCTGTCTTCCCCGTTCTGAGGATCTAATTTATATGTGTTATATTTTTCTAAGAATAATTGTGGGCGTGCTTGCCTGAATTTATATATACTTTGCTTTACATCACCAACCATAAATACATTTTTTCCATTTGAAACACTAGTTAGTATATACTCCTGGGCTAAGTTGCTGTCCTGATACTCATCAATAGCAATCTCTTCAAATTTTTCCGTGTATTTTTTAGCAATTTCAGTTTTAACAGTTTTTCCACTTTCATCTTTCCTTACTAATAAATTCAAAGCCAAATGTTCCATGTCATTAAAATCCATAATATTTCTATCACGTTTTTTTTGATAAAATCTCCTTGAAAATTCTAATACTAAATTTTTCAGCTTATTTATAACATCATGCATAAACCTTAAATCTTCAAATGCTTCCTCAGAAATACATTCAATAAGCTCTTTAATATCTTTAACGCTTTCCTTAACTTCATCTCTTATTTGCTTTGCTTCATCTTTATAATCATTTGTAATTTTCTTATCTATTGGCCAGCTTTTATAGCTAAGATTAAATACCAGCTCTTGAGCCTTATTCCATTCATTTAAATTGCTTTGAATTTCAGAATATTTAAAAATATCATCCTTTATTACCCCTGAAAATTTTTCCATCTCTGGAAACATTGACATTTTCCTTACTGTATTGTTCAAAATATTAATTCCATCATCTAATATTTGCCATACTCTTTTTGCTATAATTTTTCCCCAAGGCGTGTTAAAAAAATTATCTCCATTCATATTTAGCATTTCCACACTATCTTCAAGCCACTCTTCCGGAAATGGTGCAGATTGGATATATGAATATATTCTTAAAATTAAATCTTTTAAATCTTCATCTCTGTTATAGCTTGTATAAGTATCTATTAATGTAATAAAATCACTGTCATTTTCAATGTATTTTTCTTCAAAAATATCATCCAAAGTTTCTTGTTTTAAAATTAATATTTCTGTGCTATCTGCAATTCTTGTATTTGCAGAAACATCCAACTCATAGAAATTATTCTTTATAACATCCAAACAAAAAGAATCTATTGTACAAATGCTTGCTTTATTCAAAAGAATAACTTGCTTTTGAAGATTAGCATCATCTGGATTCTCTTCAATTTTTTTATATATTGCATCTAGAATTCTTTCTCTCATTTCCGCTGCTGCAGCATTAGTAAATGTTACTACTAAAATCTTATCAATATCTATTCCATCTTCAATAATTTTTTTTATAATACGTTCAACTAAAACTGCTGTTTTTCCACTTCCGTGCGGCAGCAGCCACAAGCACATTTGAGCCCTTTTTTTCTATTGCATCTTGTTGTTCTTTAGTCCATTTTACATCAGCCATTTCATTCTCATATAATCAATATTTTATTGATTAACACCTTTCTTTTTATCTCTTTTTCAGAATACAGTATATATTAATTCTTTCATCATTTCAACCGTAATGTCGTATATATTTAAATATTTTGGACAATAATATTATAAAATTAATTGTTAGAAAGGATTGAAATCTATGGACGAAAATATAAACTTAACTATCTTAAATGAAATAAACAAGGCTGCAAAAATGGGAATGGATTCTATCTCCTATGTTTTGAAAAAAGTAGGAGATGAACAAATGAAGGAAAACCTAACCTTTCAATATTCTGAATACGGCAAAATTGTTGATAAAGTAAATTCTCAATTTGAAAAATATGGTGAAATTCCGGATGAGGCCCCTGTTACAGACAAAATGATGGCCTGGATGGGAACTCAAATGAACACAATGACTGACAAAAGCAATTCAAAAATTGCTGAATTAATGATTCAAGGAGGAGATATGGGAATAATAAAGTGCCAAAAACTTTTAAACCATAACCCCAAAGCTGACCAACCTGTTAAGGACATTTTAAATGATTTTGTTACACTACAAAAAAATGATATAGAGCAAATGAAGAAATTTCTATAAATAAAAAAGTAAAACAACATTAATAAAGTTTTACTTTTTTATAAATTTTCTTTTATCTAATACTTCTCAAAGTCTCCGGAAGTTCTACCGGATCATCCACATTGCTCGATATTCCTTCGCCCACATGTGGATGAAAATGTGAATAAACATTATCTGCTCCAAATATCAGTAATAATACAACGCAGATAGAAATTTTAATTTTATTTGAAATCATTTGCAGATTTCTTTCTAAAAACGGTGCAACAATATAAACACAAAGTGCCCCTCCCAATCCGAAGAAAATTGAACACTCTAAGCAAATTCTGCCATTTATATTTAGAAACACTCCTGTATAATCCCAATACCTAACTCCAGTTGTAAGTTCTATGTACCAAGATGTTACATATTCAATTGTTGAACATAAAAGCATTATCACAAAAAAAGTCAACATTGGATTTTTTAACATCTTTCTAAACTTTTTTAGTTTTGTAAGCAGTACAATTAAAGTACAGCCAGTTCCATATATCGGAAGCCATGGCCCATATAGAGTTCCTCTATTTACTAATACACCATCCCTAAATAAATACAGTGTTACCTCCCAAAGCCATCCAACAAATGAAAATATAAAGAAAAATAAAATTATTGATGTTAATTCATAATTTTTATTATAATCTATTTTTATTGATCTTTTTTCAGATACCAATGGGTCTTGATAACTTGCTGTTTCAGGATTTTCCATATACAAAGCTTCATCATTCAATAATTCATAACTATATTTTTTATTTTCGATATACTCTTTTCTTAACGTAACATATAATTCTGTGCATGTTGCAGTATAATATGGTGACACATAAATTCCTGCCAATCCAAATGTTACATACTGTAGTATATTCCATCCCATAAAAGATAAATCTAACAAAAAGGCATGCCACTTGTTGCCATTCATCATTTCTCTTGAAATTCTAATTGCATCGTTAGGCTTTATAGTTGGATTTTCAGCAACTATGTAAATAACCATTTGGTATGAGTATTTTTTTATAATTCCTCCGATGATTGTTAAATTCCATAAAAATTGATATAACTGCATCAAAGTAATCGTTTTTACAGTATTAAAATATCTTCCTTTTTTGAATGCAAATAACATTCTATATACTTTTGTTTTTTTATATTTTCTACTTTCTAGGTAAATTCTACTTTCACCCACCTGCACAGGATAAGAAATAAACACCCTAATCGCCATTCCGGCACAAGCAACAACAAATATAAACATACTAACAATAATTTCTTTATTTTCATGATACGAAATGGTCTCTGCAATTTTTTGAATATGTTCATACCCTTTTGTTACAATATTAAATGCTGTAAAAAAGAAGCCCTTGGTTATGTTATGCCTTTGGTTGTAGTCATTCACAACCTCTGCAATGGTATTGCTATTTCCTGAAAACACTTGAGATATTACTTCATCTAAATATTTGTTTATCATTACCTCAGGATTTTCTTTTTCAAACAATACTATCTCTTTCCCTGCTCTTCTGTCTTCAATAAACTGTTTCAATACATTAAGGTTTGATAAAGAATCATTGTTAACCGCATATTTACCAACTACTATTGTCATAAACAAACCTATTAAAAGTAAAGTCCAGAAATTATTTTTTAATGTCTTTTTTCCCTGCTTTTTTATATCCTTAATCTTCCACATAAATTACCCCATCTGAAAAACTATTAAGCTACTTTTATTCCTATATTAATTACTTTTTATATATATTCATCAATACATTATATTTATAGCATAAAATTAAAATAAAAACAATTATTTATTACATATTTTACTGTATCATACTTGCGTATTAAAAAAATAAGAAAACTAACTTTTAAAGTTAATCTCCTTACTCTGGTGCGATTCGTAGACAGGTATGCGAAAAATCACACCATTTATTTATCATTTTATAAAATTCAATTTACTGTAATTAATTTAACATAACTTTATATATTTTGCAATAGGAATTTTAAAAAACCTTGTTTTAGTTTTGTAGGTTAGTCAATCATTTGTCACAAATTATTTAAAATAAATACTTTGAGCACTTATATTGCAAATAACGATTCTTCTTGACTTTTATATTTTTCTATGACTTCTTTCTACTATTCAATTTTGTTTTGGTGTATGTGGCTTTATTACTTTATATTCTAACCCTAATTCTTTTAATGTGGTTTCAAACATTGTTTTTTTATCTTTCATAAATGCTTGCCAACTTAATCTATTTGTAAATTCAAATCCATTATCTGTT
>CAKOXG010000001.1 GCA_934130025.1 uncultured Clostridia bacterium | reverse complement strand
TTAATGAATATGCCAAACTCTTTTTACCAAGTTCAATTTCCTTACCTTTGTACTCGTCAAATACTTTACTTTCTATTCATACTGCTCCACATATGAACTAAGCATAGCAGTAATCTTAGTTTCTTTTGATTTAGCAATCACACCATTATCTCCTGTAAGCATGCTAATACTTACTCCTGCAAAAACCAGCATAACAATAATTGTAACCACAAATGTAATAAGTGTAACTCCACTAGCTCTGCACTTTTTATTATAGTTATTTTTTATATTACTTCCATTCTCCACTTTACATTCATCTTGTTTCTATCTTTATTACTACTTTCGTTTCTCACCTTCATCAAAAATAATCCTCCAAATTTATTATTATCCTTAATTCATTTTCTTATGCTTTTATTTTATAAATGCTCGGTTGTATCCGAATACTTATTCTAATTTTATAATAATTTTCTTAAATATTCAACACTTTAAAATCATTTTATATAAATTATCCATCACAACATATCCACATAAAATCATATTAACTGTTTAAGTAACTTACTTAAATACAAATTTATTAAGCTAATAATAGCATTAAGATGTAGTAAAGTCAAGGAAAAATGAGAACTTAAAAAAATAAAATTTTATAAGATTTTTTATAAAAATTAAATATGTTAAAAACTACGTAAATACTGAAATGTAAGTAAAAATTTAAAGTTAAAAATTCGTTTAAGTAAGTTACTTAACGAAAAAAATCTTGGAGATGCAAAGATTTTTATTTTTTCTATTTTATTTTTTAGTTATTTATGATAAAATTCATTTTGTAGAATTTAGATATATTTTGTTACAAGAAAAGATAATTTGCTTAACTTTATTTTTCTTGTACATGCTCAGAGAAAGGAATGAATTTAGTATGAATGTTAATAAATGTGTACGTTGTGGTTGTTTTTTTGTTGCAAATAGTGATACCTGCCCTCATTGCCAAGCAAAAGATAAACAGGATATCTGTAAACTGAAAAATTTTTTAGTTGATAGTGATGAATCTGTTTCTGCTGAGACGCTTTCTTATTCAACTGGTGTTTCATTAAAAAATGTAAATAGACTTTTGCAGGATAAGAGTTTGGATTTTGATTCTAATTCTGATTCTAATTTCAAGTTTTCTTTATAAAAAAGGACTTAATCAGTTTATATGTTCTGAACCCCAAATGTTCAATTTGGCATTCACTTCAATATTCTGATTAAGTTTTTTATAACTTTTTTATGATTCTTTATTATCAGCTTATTACTTCCAGTATGTATTTGTTTTTGTTTACTTGCTTTTCTGTTATATCATATATTTCCTCTAATTTTTTAACTGCATTTCTTCCTTTTTCTTCATCATTTGCGTATATGTGTGCAACAGTTTCGTCTTTTTCTACATGGTCTCCAACTTTTTTTAAAAGCTCAATTCCAACTTGATAGTCTATATTGTCTTCTTTTTTTACTCTCCCTGCGCCTAAATTCATTGCAATTTTTCCGCACTTCTTCTGCATTTAGCTTTTCTACATATCCAGCTTTTGAGGCTTTTACTGGCATTACATATTTGGCAACCTGCATTTTTTCAATGTTCTGTATAAATTCTATATCTCCACCTTGGTTCTTTATTAGCTCCAAAAATTTTTTATAGGCTGTTCCATTTAGAATTGCTTCTTCTATCTTCTTTTTATTTTCTTCTATGCAATCTCCTTTGCCATCAAGTTTTAGCATGTAAGCCCCCAGCTCCAGCACAACCGCCTTTACATCTTCCTGCATATTTCCTTTTAATGCTTGTACTGTTTCAATTATCTCCAGTGTATTTCCAACCATTCTTCCTAAAGGCTCATCCATGTTTGTAATTATGCAGACAGTTTCTTTATTTGCCAGCCTTCCTATGTCAATCATCATATTAGATAAATTTTCTGCTTCTTCTAGTTTTTTCATAAACGCTCCGCTTCCACAAGTAACATCTAATACTATTTTGCTTGCACCTGCTGCGATTTTTTTACTCATTATGCTTGAACTAATAAGTGGAATGTTTGCTGTGCATCCAATCGAATCTCTCAAGGCATATAGTTTTTTATCTGCTGGGGCTAGGTTCATTGTTTGCCCTATTAAGCTTATTCCAATTTTCTTTACATTGTTTATGAATTCATCTATAGATATTTCTGTTTTATATCCTGGAATTGATTCAAGTTTATCTTTTGTTCCTCCAGTATACCCAAGCCCTCTTCCAGACATTTTTGCTACATTTACTCCCAAAGATGCAATTATCGGCATGAGTATTAGTGTTACTTTATCTCCAATTCCTCCTGTACTATGTTTATCCACTACTTCTCCTATGCTAGATAAATCCAATACTTCCCCAGAATATGCCATTGCCAATGCTAATTCTGTAGTTTCCTTTTTTGTCATTCCATTTATATATATTGCCATAACAAGCGCAGCAGCCTGATAATCTGGAATACTTCCATCTGTGTATCCTTTTACAAAGAACTCTATTTCATCTTTATTTAGCTCTTTTTTATCTCTCTTTTTTTCAATTATCTCTAAAATATTCATATCTATTCCTCTATCTTATACAAAATGTTTTATAAATGATCTTCTATGTATTTGGCATGGGCCATAATCTTTAAGTGCATTTATGTGCTCTGAAGTTCCATATCCTTTGTTTTTTTCAAAATTATATACTGGGTATATTTCATCCCATTGTCTCATTATTCTATCCCTTGTGACTTTTGCAATTATTGATGCGCATGCAATTGAATACCTTGTTGCATCTCCTTTTATAATAGATTGGTATGGAATTTGAAATGTATCTATGTCTTTTAGAGCATCTACTATTACTATATCCGGTTTTTCTCCTAATTTTTCTATCACCTCTCCCAAAGCTAGATGTAGCCCCATTTTTGTTGCATTTAAGATGTTTATTTGGTCAATTTCTTTTTCTGAGACAATTCCTACTCCCCATGCCAAAGCCTCTTCTGTAATCTTATCATATAATATTTCTCTTCTTTTTTCAGTAACTTTTTTTGAGTCATTTACCCATTCTATTTTAGAATCTCTTGGCATTACAACTGCCCCTACAACAACAGGTCCTGCTAATGGTCCTCTTCCTGCTTCATCAATTCCACATATGTATTTTATATTTTTTTCATTATATAATTTTTCCTCTTCAGCCTTTAACATGTTCAATCTTTGTTCTTCTTTTTCTTTCATCTTTTATCACCTTTTCTACTCTGAGAATTACTTTTCATCACTCATTTTTTCGTTCTGATTTTCTTCTCCACTTTCCGTCTTTTTTTCTACTTCAGAAAGTTTATAAAGCATTTCATCTTTATTATACTGGAATCCTTTTGTAATTATTATTTCATAGTTATCATAGTTAACTAAAAAATAGCTTCCTTCATAATTTGTAATTTTCAATCCGGCCTTTTGCAGTTCTTCGTCTTTAAGAATATAAAACTTATCATATTCATTTTCTTGCAATACATTATTCTTTAAAAATTCGTTTATAAGTGCATCATCTTTTGCTTCACTTACCTTAACCCCTAAATATTTATTTTCTTCTTTTTTTACAGTTTGATTATCCACATAGCTTTTTATTTTCCATTGAACCTGTAGCATATCTGTTTTTAATGTTTGCAATTTTGTTTCATTGTATTTCATTCTTACAAGGTATACTCCACAAAATGCGATTATTGCAATTATTATCATTAGTATTACTATTTTTATTATTCCGACACCTGTATTATTTTTCATCATATTTTCCTTTCTTTAAATACGTTGCAATTTTGATTATATATTTTTATATAAAATAATTCAAGTATTTATTTCCATAAATATGAATAACTTGTAATAGCTCATTCTACAAGAAATTATTCTAAAAATATTCTATTATAGTAAAAAAACCGATTGCCATTTTCTCTTGGCAATCGATCCGAAAATAAAAGGGGATGTTTTTGTTTTTTAGTTAGTAAGTTTTAGTAATATTGCTTACCAACTATGTTTATAGAATATCAATGGAGTTTGTCTTTTGTGTGAACTTAGTGTAACTAATTAGTATTTTTATTATTGTTCTTGTAAAGTTAGGGTCAAATCTTTTGTTTTTCCATTTCTGTTTACTGTTATTGTCATTTCATCACCTATGGAATGAGTATTTTTTATTTCAGTTAGCTCATCCATAGTTTTTATGTCTTTGCCATCTGCTTTTACAATAACGTCTCCAGACTTTACACCTGCTTTTTCAGCAGCAGAATATTCATCAACAGAAACAACATAAATTCCTTCTACTAAATTGTTTCTTTTTGCTGTTTCTTCATTTAAATCTCTTCCTGTTAATCCTATATATGGTCTTTTTACTTTTTTATACTGAATTAATTGCTCATATACTGATTTTGCAGAATTTATTGGAATTGCAAAGCCCATTCCTTCAACACCTGTAGCAGAAACTTTAAGAGTATTTACACCTATTACCTGGCCTTTACTATTTACTAATGCTCCACCACTATTTCCAGAGTTTATAGCCGCATCTGTTTGAATCAATTTATATTTTTTTCCGTCTGAATCTGTTACTTCTCTGTTTACAGCACTTATAATTCCTCCTGTAACAGAACTCTGCATTCCAAGAGGATTTCCAATAGCCATTGCAAATTCTCCTACATTAACATTATCCGAATCTCCTATCTCAGCCGCAGTAAGGCCTGTTTTTTCTATTTTTATTACTGCTAAATCTGTTTGTTCATCTGTTCCTATAACTTTTGCTTCATACTCTGTTTCGTCGTTATAAAGGTATACGCTTACTTTACTTGCAGTTCCAATCTCGTAATAAGATGATGTTGAACCTGAATTAATAACATGATTGTTGGTTAAAATGTATCCATCTTCACTTATTATTATTCCCGAACCTTCAGCTTCTGCCGTTCCTTGTTTATTCATAAATATAGAATTTACTGTATATTCCACTTTTATTCCAACTATTGATGGTTGTACCTTTGCAGCAACTGCCATTCCTGTTTCGGAATATTTTTCTAATGATATTTGTGTTGTATTTATAGTTTGTGTAGTACCTGTATTATTAGTACTTGCAGTTACCGATGATTTGTTGTTTGAACCTACAAGGTTTTCTCTTATTCCTGGAACACCTAGGCATGTTCCTAAAACAATTCCTGCTCCTAACACACCGCTTAAAAAGGGCACAGCAATGTTCTTTGCAAAACCATATGATGTTTTATTTTCCTTTTTTTCATTTGGCTTTACTGTTTTAAATTCTTTTCCAGATTTATCTATTATCTTTTCTGGTATCTTCTCATTGTTTTCTTCCATATAAATAACTTCCTTTCAGTATTATTTTATCCTATTACAGTTATATATTACAATATGTTTGTGAAGAATTTGTGAAAAATTTGTAATTGTTCAATTTAAAAATAACACCTTAATGAACTTTTTGATAAATTATTCATTATTGGTGTTATCTTATTATTTTTTATTTATATATATACTTTTGTGGGTTTACAGATGTTCCATTTATTCTTATTTCAAAGTGTAGGTGGTTACCTGTTGAGTTTCCTGTAGAGCCAACTGCTGCAATTATTGTTCCTGCTTCAACTTCATCACCAACTGAAGCATAAAGTTTGCTACAGTGCCCATAATATGTTTTAACTCCATTTTCATGATCTATTATAATTAAGTAACCATATCCACTCATCCATCCAGAATATGAAACTTTTCCTGGTGCAGCCGCTTTTATGTTTGTTCCGAGTGGTGCTGCTATATCTAACCCTCCGTGTGCATGATTTCTAATGCTTGATTCTACAACTCCATATCTGGAAGTGATATTTCCAGTTACAGGCAATGTGCTAAAATACACTCCATTACATGTGGCTGCTGCTATTCTTTCTTGCTCACTTTTTATTTCTCTTAAATTTGTATCAATACTTGTTTTTGCAATAGAAAGTTCAACTGTACCTATATCTTCCTCATTTTTGGTATATTGCTCTAAAATTGCTACTTTTGCAACATCTTCTGAGTATTCATTACTCATTTCTTGAACTATACTTTCAGCTTCTTCAAGAGTATTTACATATGTTTGGCTTTCATCATTTACAGTAATGGCATAATACTTGTAAAGTGTTGTAGTATTTTCTGCCAATTTTTCTACTATTTTCTCTTCGTCGTTTGCTTCTTCTGCTACAAGTTCTAATTCATAGGTAGGAGTTACATTTAACTCAGTGAAAACGGCACATGGGTTTTCTGAGGTTAAAACTTGCTCGTTTATTATTTTTTCCATTACTTCTTTGCTTTTTACATAACCTATAACTTCGCCATCTAATTTCACAGCATATACTGGGTTGTATTTTATAAATACTATTATAATAATTGTTAAGAAGGCTATTAAAGCTGCTATAAGTAATTTTATAATCTCTTTAGTGCAGTTTTTTAATATATGGTATAAAATAATTTCACTCTCCTTTTTACTGCGACAAAATCTATTATACCACATATTTTATTCAAATGCAAATTTTTTATACATTGGTGAATTTTGGTTGCTATTATTCACAATAGTTTTCTGCTGTTTTTACTACTCTTGCTTCTTTTCTTTCATTTGTTGCTTTTTGAATTTCCATTATTACAAGTGGAGATATTGATATTATTATAGTGTATAGCCACTGAACTGCATTTAATGGGACTACATCAAATATTTCTGCTAATGGCTTTATTATTACTACAATTACTTGAAGCACTGTTCCTAGTAAAAAGGCCCCTACAAGATATTTGTTTTCTAACAATCCTGTTTTTAATATGCTTTTGTCTGTTTTTACATTAAAGCTGTGCACAAGTTCTAGCATTCCAAGTGATACAAATGCCATCGTTCTTCCTACTTTAATGCCATACATTTTATTTCCTATGCTAAATGCAAGTAATGTGAACATTCCAAGCATAGCACCTTCTATTATAATTTTCCACCATAGCCCATCTGCAAATAGGCTTTTTTTAGGGCTTCTAGGAAGCCTGTTCATGATGTCTTCCTCTTCCTTTTCAAGCCCCAAAGCTATAGCAGGAAGTGAATCTGTTACAAGGTTTATCCATAAAAGTTGTATTGCAAGCAATGGTGATTTTATTCCCATTAGTAATCCTACAAATATTGTTGCTATTTCTCCAATGTTTGTTGCAATAAGGAAATGTACTGCTTTTTTTATGTTATCGTAAATATTTCTTCCCTGTTTTACCGCTTCTACAATTGTTACAAAATTATCGTCTGTTAGAATCATATCAGCTGCATTTTTTGCTACATCTGTGCCACCTTTTCCCATTGCAATGCCTATATCTGCATTTTTTAATGCAGGAGCATCATTTACTCCGTCTCCAGTCATTGCAACAACTTGCCCAGCATTTCTAAATGCTTTTACAATTCTTACTTTATGTTCTGGTGAAACTCTTGCAAATACCGAATATTTCATAATATTTCTTTCAAGTTCCTTGTCTGTTATTTTTTCAAAGTCATCTCCAGAAATTGCAAAATCACCTTTTCTTAGTATCCCCAAATCCTTGGCTATTGCTTTTGCAGTTTGCAAATGGTCTCCTGTTATCATTACTGTTTTTATTCCTGCTCTCCTGCATGTTCTTACAGCCTCTTTTACCCCATTTCTTGGTGGATCTATCATGCCTATTAATCCTACAAAAATGAGATTATTTTCTATCATCTCTGAATTTATATTTTTAGGCAACTGCTCCACATCTTTAAATGCTACTGCTATTACTCTTAGTGCTTTTTCACTCATTTCATTGTTTTGATATTTTATTCTTTCCTCTTTACTATAGATTGGAATTACATCCCCTGAATTATAACATCTATTGCATTTTTTTATTAATACATCTGGAGCTCCCTTTGTTATAATTCTGTACTTTTCTCCTATTTTATGAACTGTTGTCATAATTTTTCTTGTAGAATCAAATGGAATTTCGTTTATTCTTGGCATTTGCTCATATAATTTAGATTTTCTTATATTATTTTCAATTGCACAATTGGTTATTGCTGCTTCTGTTGGTTCTCCCACGGCCTCCAACTTTTTCCTCGTTCCATTTTTATCTGAAACGGAGTTAATATATTGCTCATTTGTATCTGTGCACATTGTTCCAAGTTCTAAAATAAATTTTTTTTCGTCCCTTTGAGCAAGCCCGCATATTCCTCTTGTCTCAACAACTGTCATTTTGTTTTGGGTAAGTGTTCCTGTTTTGTCTGAACAAATAACTGTGCTACTACCTAGTGTTTCTACTGCTGGAAGCTTTCTGATTATACTGTTTTTCTTTGCCATTTTTGTTACACCTATTGATAACATTATAGTCACAATAGCAGGTAAACCTTCAGGAATTGCAGCGACAGCTAATCCAACAGATGTCATAAACATTTCTACTATTGGAATTTTCTTAAATACCCCAATTACAAATATTAAAACACAAATTATAATACACACTATTGCAAGAATTTTTCCGACTTCGCCAAGCTTTTTTTGTATTGGCGTCTCAGGTGATTCATCTTCAATTATCATCCCTGCTATTTTTCCAACTTTAGTGTTCATTCCTATATCGGTTACAACTGCTTCACCATGCCCATTAACAACTATAGTAGTTGAAAAGGCCATGTTACACATATCTCCTATGTTTGTATCTTTTTTTAATACCTTATCTGCATCTTTTTCTTCTGGTATATTTTCCCCTGTTAAGCTTGATTCTTCAATCTTTAGATTGTATGTATTTATTAATCTACAATCTGCTGGCACAAAATTTCCTGCCTCCAAAATTACTATATCTCCTGGCACCACATCCTCTGTTGCAATTTCCACAATTTTTCCACTTCTTTTTACTTTTGCAGTTGGTGCAGACATCTTTTTTAATGCTTCCAATGATTTTTCTGCTTTTTGTTCCTGAATAAGCCCCATTACTGCATTAAATATTACTATTGCAATTATTATTATTGAATCAATATAATCAGATTCACCATTCATTTTAGAAACTATTGCCGAAATTATTGCTGCAATAATTAGAGTAATAATCATGAAATCATTAAATTGTTTTATAAATTTTATAAATAAAGAATCCTGCTTTTTTTCCTCTAAGCAATTTTTTCCATATCTTTCTAGCCTTTTTGCGGCTTCTTCTTCAGTCAACCCGAGCCTTTGCATTAGTTCTTAATTCAGTAAAAATCTGGTTTAACTCTTTCGTATGCCACATAATAAATTCCTCCTTGTCCATTTTTATAAATGTATTCTTCTTGTCCAGAATTTATTCGTAGAGTTTTTAATTATTTAATTAAATATAAAAAAGAAGCCCTAAATAATTTGACATTAATCTGTCTCATATTCTAAGCTTCGTTTTTATTTTACTTTCCGTTTGATAACTTCATTGATAAAAGTTTACTTATTCCCTTCTCTTCCATTGTTACACCATAAACTGTATCTGCTATTTCCATTGTGCCTTTTCTATGTGTTATAACTAAGAATTGTGTACTATTACTAAATTTCTTTAAATATAGTGCATATCTTCCTACATTTACATCATCAAGTGCTGCTTCAATTTCATCTAGTATACAGAAAGGTGCTGGATTTATTTTAAGTATTGCAAATAAAATTGCGATTGCAGTAAGAGCTTTCTCTCCTCCTGATAGAAGCATCATATTTTGTAATTTCTTTCCTGGTGGTTGTACCCTAATGTCTATTCCACATTCCAAAAGATTTCCTTCATCTTCTAATATAAGTTCTGCCTTACCACCTCCAAATAATTCAACAAACACTTCATTAAAGTTCTTGTTTATTTGTTTGAATTTTTCTGCAAATTGTTTTTGCATAGTATCTGTCATTTCAGAAATTACATTTCTAAGTTTTGCTATTGAATCTTCCAAGTCAAATCTTTGTTCACTCATAAATGTATATCTTTCTTGCATTTTTTTATAGTCTTCTATTGCATCAATATTTATACTTCCTAAGTCTGCAATCTCTTTTCTAAGCTGGGTTGTCTGTTTTTGAGCAAGTGCTACATTGTCAGGTTTCTTGTATCCATCTGCATTGTTTGGAGTAAGTTCATATTCTTGCCATAGTCTGTTTATTAAATCATCCAAATCTTGCTCTTGTTTCTGTTTCTTACCTTCAATTTTAACAATTTGCTCTTTAAGACCATTTAAAACCTCATATTGAGATGTAATTTTCTCTTCAAGTTTTTCAAGTTTATTATTTTTTTCAACCTTTTCCTGTTTCAAACTTTCTATTTTTTCTGAGCCGTTAGAAACCTCTTCCTTAATTTTGTCTATCTCTTTTCCATAATTTAGAATGTCTTCATTCATCCTTTCATTCTCAATCTTTAGTTTTTCTATTTCTGCAACTTTGTTTTCAATGCTCTTGTTTGCATTTTCTATATCTTGTTCAATCCTTGCAATCATCTCATCAATAGAAGTACCACTTTCGTCAAATGATGAAACAGATATTTTAAGGTCTGTTATATCAGTATTTAAATTGTCTATGTATGTTTGATCTTCTTGATTGTCTTTTGCAAAAGTGGAAATCTTCTCGTTAAGCTCAGCATTTTCTTTATCAATATTTGCTATTACCTTGGTAGTTTCTTCTTTTGCTGATATTATTTCTTGCTTTTCTTTCTCTATTTGTTCCAATTTTTCTTTTAGTTTGGCTGTTTTCTCTTCCAGTCTACTTATTTGAGAATTATACATTTCTACTTCTTGCTTTTTAGTTGCAAAATCAATTTCTATTTCTTGAAGGTTTTTTTCAAGCCTTGCTGACTCTTCTATTATATCTGCAACTTTCTCTGAATATTCTTCTTTTTCTTTAGTAATTTTTTCAATTTTTTTGTTTAATTTCTCAAGATTCTTCTTAAGTTCTTCTATTTCTCTTCCTCTACCCAATATATTAACTGTTCTTTGAGCTATAGAACCACCACTTATTGCCCCTGATGGATTTATCAAATCACCCTCAAGGGTTACTATTCTAAAAGAATAATTATTTGCTTTTGCAAGTGCTATTGCAGATTCCATATTTTCTACAATCACAGTTCTTCCTAACAAATTAGATATAATTTCTTCATATTTTTTGTTTACTTTTACTAAATCTGATGCAATTCCAATTACTCCATTGATTCCTGATTTATTAATTTTTTCAATCTTCTTTCCATGTACTGATGCGATTGGCAAAAAGCTTGCTCTTCCAAGGTTATTTTTTCTAAGATATTCAATAAGTTTTTTAGCATCATTTTCTGTATTTGTTACTATGTTTTGCATGCTTTGTCCAAGACACATTTCAATAGCAGTTTCATATTGCTTGTCAACAGAAATTAAACCTGCAAGAACTCCCTCAACACCAGAGTTTAAGTTCTTATCATTTTCACAAGCAAGTAATAAAGATTTAACACTCTTTACATATCCATCCTTGTCTTTTTCTGTTTCTATTAAGAACTTACATCTTGAATCTTTCATTCTATAGTCTTGAGTTAATTTATTGATTTGGTCATCATATTCCTTTATTGCAATCATTGAATTTTCTTTTTGTTCTCTGATTCCATTTAAAGTTTTTAATGCCTTATTTCTTGTATTATCTGCTTCAGTGAAAGTTTTAGATATTTCTTGTTTTTTTATTCTAGCTGCATCTAATTCAGAAATTGTAGAAGCAAGTTCTTCCTTAACACTCTTTTTCGTTTTTTCTAAATTTTCAAAGTTTGCATCTAATGTACTAATTTGAGAAAGTCTTTCATATCTTTGATTAGAATTTTCTTCTACCTTTTTCTTTTCTTCCTCAATTTCCAACTCTTTTTTTGAAAGCTTCTTTGTTATTTCATCTAATTCTTGTTCTTTTTGCTTAAGTTCTGTTTCAAATTTTTCTCTATTTTTAGATAAATTTTCTTTTTTATTCAATTTTACATCTTTCTCTTCATTGAAATCTGCTATTCTTTGTTTCTGCTCTTCAATCTCTTTTGTTAATCTTTCAGAGTTTGAATTATTATTTAAAATTCTTTCATTTGAAATGCTTATCTGCGAATTTATTTGTTCAATTCTAGTTTTACTTTCAAATCCCAAATTTTGAACTTCTTCTATTTCAGCAATCAGTTCATCAATTCTAGTCTTTAAAGAATCTTTTTCAGTTTGACTCTCTTCAAGTTTTTTATTTTCATCATCTTCCTGGTCTGTTAATATTTTAAAATCCTCTGAAATTTGAGAAAGCTTTTCTTTATATGAATTTATATTGTAAACAAATAGTCCAACCTCTATATTCTTTAGTTCTTCTCTTAGGTCAAGAAATTTTCTTGCCTTTTCAGATTGAATTTTTAAAGGATCTAGTTGTCCTTCTATTTCAGATAAAATATCATTTATTCTAAGCAAGTTCAATTTCGTTTGTTCTAACTTTTTTTCAGACTCAGCCTTTCTTACTCTATATTTTACAATTCCGGCAGCCTCTTCAAATATATGTCTTCTATCCTCAGACTTATTACTTAATATTTCATCAATTTTTCCCTGTCCAATTATAGAATATCCATCTTTTCCAATTCCAGTGTCCATAAATAATTCTAATATATCTTTCAATCTGCAAGGAACTTTATTAATGAAGTAGCCAGTTTCTCCACTTCTATATATCTTTCTTGTAACAGTAACCTCATTATACTCGATTGGAAGTTTCCCATCTGAATTATCAAATATTATAGATGCTTCGGCAAATCCTAAAGATTTCCTATTTTGAGTTCCTGCAAATATTATATCTTCAGATTTTGCACCTCTTAAAGACTTCATGCTTTGCTCCCCAAGAACCCATCTAATACTATCAGAAATATTACTTTTACCAGATCCATTTGGTCCAATAACAGCTGTAATTCCTGGTTTAAATTCTAATACTGTCTTATCTGCAAAAGACTTGAAACCTTGTAGTTCTAATCTTTTTAAATACATTCTATTTTTTGTATGGATTAAGCCTTTACCATACTCTCCCTTCTTTTTTATTTGTATAAACATTTCTTGGTTTTTAATTTTTACTTTATTATCTTATACTAGATTCATCTTAATTACAAGATTTTTTTCGTAATTTTTGGATTCAATAATTAGTTAATCATTCCTAAAAGTTTCAATGAACTTGTTAATTCCATTACTTCTTTCATATCAATATTTTTGTAATAATCATCAAGGCTTAAATTATCGCTTACCTTTTTTAGTGAAATAAGCTCAATTCCATACATACAACAAACCATATAGATTGAATGAAGTTCCATGTCAAATACTACATCATCAGTTATGTTGGTTAGAGTAACAAAGCTTTCTGCACTATAACAAGGGAGTACTTTAATTTTCTTACTATTCCCGTTCATTCTCATTTCTTGTACGTTATTTATTATTTGTTGTTCTTCATTTTCATTTATCGTTTTTATTAAGTTTTTGTTATATCCTTCTATTTCATATTTTTGTTCCCCTGGAATAAACCATTCATAATTGTATGATTTATTTACACTTACCCAGCTTCCTATTTGTGATTTTGTAGAGCCAACATATCCCACATTAATAATAATATCAGGAAGATTTTCTCTATTGTTTTCAATATACTTAGTCAAGTTTATTGCAGTTTGCTGTTTTCCAATTCCACTTATTAATAAGCTTATATTGTTTTTTTCAAATACTTTACCATTTCCAGTATTCTTTTCTTCTAGCCCCAGTTCTTTTGCAATGTCTTTTGCTTCTTTTTCCATTGCAATTACAAACAATATCTTCTTCATATAAAAATAATTCCTTTCCGTTTTGTTTTATAGAATGTCTAGTAAAAAATCAACTACAACACGTGCAGCTGATTTTTTTATTTTATCTCTCAAATTCATCTGAAGATTGTCTTGAATCTCTTACAATTTTTGCTCTATCTATTTTATCAATATTATATCTTGCAGCAGCTCTCGCATCTGGTACTTTTGTTGCAGCTGCCAATTTTTCATCTATTTTTCTTGAATCCTTGCTAACTTTTAAACTTTCAACAAAAGACTTTTCTGGAATTTCAGGATGCTGTTTATCTTCTATAACTTTACCATCGACACCAAACTTTTTCAATTCTTGTGAATGTTTTCCCTCTTCCAATCTTTCGTGTTTATTGAATACTTTAGCCACAATAAAATCTTTTGCTTTTTCAAACCATGTTCTCGCATCTACATCCACAACCGCACATGTAGAATTTTTAGCTTCTTTTATGTATGGTCTAAGTGCTTTCAATACATTTTTATCTAATTTTTTTTCTGATTTAAAGTATCTTATCATTGCAACAGATTCCAATTCAGCATCTGTCATTTGCTCTACAGGTGTTGTGCTACTTATAGATTTTTCATAATCAGTTATAAATTTCTTTAGTATTTTATTTTTATCTTGTCCTATTTTTCTTGATAACTCTGTTGCAGCTTGGCATAGAGTAATCATCATGTAAGGGTCTCCTTTTGAATATTCTATTCCTTGCTCATGCAAAAACTCAACAGCCTCTGCTTTATTTACAAATTCGTTTCCCATAGCACTAGTAAGTTTTTTTCCGTCTGATGAGGTAATAGTAATCAGTCCTGTTGATAAATCAGTCTCTATTTCTCTCAATCCCATTATTTTTGTCGGCTGAGAAATTCTTACCTCTCCAACGCTCTCTTCTTTTTTATGTGCTGCAGCATCATTTGGAGCTGCCGGTTTCCATTCCATTCTTTCAACAGGTTTTACCACAGTTGGCTCTTCATTCAATTCTGCTATAGTTTTACTTTCTGTTACTGTGCCAACATTTTCAGAAGGCTCATTTTCTGTAACTACTTCTGGTTCTTCTTGTTTCTTTTCTGATTTTGTTTGTTTTTCTCCTTGCTCAACCATAGCTTCTGGTTCTTTTTCTTCCTCATGCTCAGTTTCTGCTTTTTGAGCTTCTTTTCCCTCCACAGCTCCAAGTATTTCTTCTACGGTTGCGTCTTGGATAAGAAGTTTGTCAAAAAACTTATTGGTTTTTTCTATTTTTTCTCTTATAGATTCTCTTTCCTTTTTATCTGCTTCAATTGCTGCTTCTAGCTCACCTTTTAATAAAGCATACTTTTTCTTTGCAGCCACAACTCTTGAGTCATCAAGTGATGTAACAGTTGAATTGTCTCTATAGAAGTATTCTGTCAAATTGTGGTTATATTCTGCTTCTGCCGCATCTAGTTCTTTCTTTGCAAGAGCAAGCTGTTCTTGTTTTTCAGCAAGGTCTATTTCATGGTTTAACTTTTTAGCCCATTCGCCCCTTAGTGTTATTATTTTTGATGTAATATTTTCATTTATCTTATCAATTTCTGCCTTAACAGCGTTCATGTCTGCTTCAGCTTTTGTTGTATATTCTTTCTTAATTTGCTCAAATCTTGCTAATTGCTCATCTTTTGTTAATAGATCTTTGCTTCTATAACTTTCGAAATCGTCGTCTATATATTTTAAATTATCTGCAAGGTCTTTTTTCATTTTAGCAAATTTAGCTTCTAATTCCGTTCTTTCTTTTAATAGTTTTTTTATATTTTCTTCCATAATAAAACCTCCATTACGCCTTATATTTTCGAACTGTTCTTAGTATACCATACTTTCTGTCAACATTCAATTTTTATATGTATTTAAATATTTTTTTCAATCATATAATATCATATTTTTAGTTTCAACAGTTATTTTTAATTAAAATGTAATATTAATTTAATATTTGTAATAATTTGTCGTTTAATTCAACAATCGCCCTATCGGAAATTTTTCCATATTTCAATTTTTTATCTCTTATCTTATCCCCACCTAATTCTGGCATTATTCCAAAGTTTGCATTCATAGGCTGGAATTTATCATTTGGTGTTGATATATAATCTGCTAATGCCCCTATCATTGTATATTTAGAAAATTCTACTCTATCTTTCTTCAAAATTTTATTAACTGCATTTATACCTGCTACCAATCCAGAAGAAATTGATTCAACATATCCCTCTACTCCTGTTATTTGGCCTGCAAAATATATATTTTCGTTCTTTTTCATATTATATGTGTTATCTAATAGTTTAGTTGAATTTATAAATGTATTTCTGTGCATTACCCCATATTTCATAAATTCAGCATCTTTTAATCCAGGAATCATTGAAAATACTCTCTTTTGCTCGCCATACTTTAAATTTGTTTGAAATCCAACCATATTATAAATAGTTCCTTCTTCATTATCCTTTCTTAGCTGAACTAAAGCATAAGGTCTATATCCAGTTCTTGGGTCAGTAAATCCCATAGGCTTTAATGGCCCATACCTTAATGTATCTATTCCTCTTTTTGCCATTACTTCAACAGGCATGCACCCTTCAAATATCTCGCTTTTTTCGAACTTATGTAATTGTGCTATCTGGGCATTTACTAGTTCATTCCAAAAATTCTCGTATTCTTCTTTATTCATTGGCAAATTTATATATGCCTCGTCTTGTTTTTTTATATTATTCGATTTTTTCCACAGTTCTATATCTTCATCTTTTTTTCGCTCTTGTTCATATCTATTTCCATAAAAAGCAATGTTCATATCAATACTTTCTTTAGAAATTATAGGGGCTGCGGCATCATAAAAGTGCATGTCTTCTTCTCCAGTTATCTTAAGAATTTCATCTGATAAACACTCTGAAGTTAATGGGCCTGTTGCCACAATTACAATTTCTTCTTTTGCTAAATCGCTTAGCTTTTTTTCTTTTCCGAACTCTTCCCTTATAATTTCTACATTTTCAATTTTTTCTAACTCTTCAGTTACTCTTTTGGAAAATTTTTCTCTATCTACAGCTAAAGCTTGACCAGAAGGCACACATGTTTCATCAGCAATCTTTATTAGAAGAGAATCCAATAAACGAAGTTCTTCCTTTAATAATCCACAAGCATTTGTGTGTAAGTTCGATTTAAAAGAATTGCTGCATACTATTTCAGCAAGATTTTCATTTATATGAGCAGGCGAAAATTTTTCTGGTTTCATTTCATATAATTTTACACTTATTCCTCTTTTAGCAATCTGGTATGCAGCTTCGCATCCTGCAAGCCCTCCTCCTATTATAGTTATCTCTTTCTTCATTTTTGTATTTTCCTCTCCTAATTTACTATTAATAAAATCTCTATTCAAATAAATTCATTATTTCTTCTTTTGATAATTTACTAATAAATGTTTGGTTTGTAGATAACATATTATCAATTAATGCTTCTTTTCTTTTTTGTAAATCATAAATTTTTTCTTCTATAGAGTTTTTAGTTATTAATTTATATACCTGAACATTTCTTTTTTGCCCTATTCTATATGTTCTATCTGTAGCCTGATTCTCTGATGACACGTTCCACCAAGGGTCATAATGAATTACCATATCTGCTCCAACTAAATTTAGTCCCGTTCCACCAGCCTTTAGCGAAATTAGAAACAATTTTTTATCTGGATTGTTATTGAATTCGTCAACCAAATTTATTCTATCAGATACTTTTGTTTGGCCTGTTAGCTTTAAATATGAAATTTGCTCTTTTTTCAATTCTTTTTCAATTATATCAAACATTGCCGTATAGCCAGAAAAAAGTAAAATTTTGTGTCCACTTTGTATTGCATCTTTTATTATTTCAATACATTGATTTAATTTTCCACTACCACCTTCATAGTTTTCTATAAATAAGCTAGGATGGCAGCATACTTGCCTTAGCCTTGTAAGTAGTGCTAAAATCTTAATTTGGCTCTTTTCTATCCCGTTTTCTTTTATTTCTTCCATTGCACTCTTTTTAGCCTGAGTTAAATATGATAAATAAATCTCTTCTTGCTCTTCAAGCATCTGGCTGCTTAATACGGTTACTGTTTTATCTGGAAGTTCTGTTAAAACTTCTTTTTTTATTCTTCTTAAAACAAATGGTTCAATTAACTTTTTTAGTTTCTGCATAACAATTTCATCATTATCTCTCATTATTGGTGTCTCATATAATTCTTTGAACTTTCTATATCTAAATAAATATCCAGGCATTATAAAGTCAAAAATAGACCACAATTCTGAGAGTGAATTTTCTATTGGTGTTCCTGTTAGTGCAAACCTTGTTTCAGATATTATATCTTTTATTGCTTTAGCATTTTGTGTGTTATTATTTTTTATATATTGAGCTTCGTCTGCTATTATATATTTAAATTTATAATTGTACTTTTTATATTCATCTATATCTCTTTTTAGTAATTCATATGAAGTTATTACTATATTATAATTATTAATTTCCGCTATTTTTCTCATTCTGTCCTGAAGTGACCCATGTATAACTTCAGAAGTGACTCCTTGTGTAAATTTTTCTATTTCATTTTGCCAATTCAGGCATAAAGAACTTGGGCAAACAACTAATGTTGGTTTTTTGTTTTTTTCTGTTTCATCTTCTAGGTATTTACATACAACACACAATAGTTGTACGGTTTTCCCAAGCCCCATATCATCAGCAAGAATCCCGTCCCAAGCCATAAGAGCTCAACGTTCTTAACCATTGCACTCCAATTTTTTGGTATTCCCTTAAATTGGCTTTCAAAAGCTTTGGAGTCTCTATTTTCCCTTCAATTCCCTTTACGTCAATATTTTCAATTAAACTTTTAAAATTGTCATCTTTATTAGCCCTTACTACATTGCTCTTTTCTAAAATTTTTTCAAGGTATAGCGCCCTGTACATTGGTAGTTTCAAATTTCCGTCTTCAATTTTACTATAATCAATATCAATATCTTCAGTTAAGCTATTTATTACTTGAATAGTTTCATTATTTTCTAGTTTTATAAAACTTCCATCTTTAAGCCTGTAATATTTCTTTTTTAGTTTATACTGCTGCATTATATCTTTTAGTTCTTTAGGATCGAAACTCAAGTTTGAAAAATCTATATCTAATAAGTGATTTTCAATTTTTACACCCAAAGAAATTTTAGTATTATTTTTTATCTCTTTTGATTTAAAATTTTCCGTTGCTAATACTTCAAAATTTGTCATATATGAATCTATATCTTCACTTAAAAATTCATATATTTTTTCATTGTTTGCTAATACTAATCTATGATTTTTCTGATCCAGCATAAACCCAGATGTAACAAACATGTTTAATAATTGAGCTTCTTTTATTGTATTCCTAGAAATAATCTCTGGGTATACTTTTTCTTCCAATGGATTTATCTCTGTTTCATCATATATAAACCTAATATCTGCAATAACATAATTTTGCTCATTATAATCTAAATATAATTTTGCATATAGTTGTGGTGGAATAAATTTTTTAATCTTCTTGTATTCTGCATCAGAAATTTCGATATTGTTTTTTATGTTTGGCTCTATAATCACAAAAAACTTAGTAAGGTCACTTTCTGGAAGTATGATTTCTTTTGTAAAGTTTTTTTTAAATATTTCAAGTAATTTTATTACAGTATTTCTGTATTTTTTAGAACATCTATATAATTTATTCTTAATTAATATATATACATACTTCCTTCCATCATAAATTGTATAATCATACACATCTATGTTAGTAATTATTTTATATTCCTTTTGATTCATTTGCTTCAATTTGAATTTTATTTCTGGCTCTTTATCAACTAATAATACTCTTTCAGTTGAATATTGATTATCCATTTCAATACTTTTATCTATTAAACATTCAAATAATTCATCTAATCCTGTATTTGACAAGATAATTGAATCTTCTCCCAATCTTTTTGTATAATAATCATATCCTGTACTTGATTCATTGGCATATTTTATAATCTCAGCATATTTAAGTACAAATTCTAGGAGCTTTTGGTCCTCTTTTGCAAATCTTTCTTTCGTGTGTACAATTTCTAGTTTTGCACCATATTTATACTTTTCACCATCCATGAATCTATCATAAAATTCTGGAATTGACTTTATTTTATACATATTCTTTTCGCCTATATATATCTCTAGCTTTAATGAATTATTTAAATTGCTACATATAATTCTGGGTTCTAAATGTACCTTCCCAGATATTTCTTTTTTACCTTTTTGTACTTCTTTATTTGTTTCTTCTAGAGAATAAAACTCTTTTATTGCTTGCCCAAATACCTTATAATTTTCCATTTCCACATTCTCCCATTCACTGAATTATAATTATACACTAAATCTCTAAAATTATCAATCATAGTTTGAATATTTTCTCTTTTTCTGTATTATGTAATGTTGTTTTCCATTATTTGACATTTTGCATTGTTCGTGGTATAATCAAAGTAATCACGGGGATCTTCCCCAAATAACAATGGAGGTTACAACATGTACTATTGCATCGGAAAGCAGGAATTCACCATTGAGGAGCTGGGAGAATATGTTAAGTCTCCCAGGGTTAATCCGGAACGGCTCGAGCAGGCTGCTCGGCTGCCGATTGCTGGAGTTCGCGCTGCTGTAGCGGCGAATCCTAGCACTCAAGCAAGGGCACTTAGCTTCCTGGCTAAGGATCCTTGCGAGGCAGTCCGCTTAGCGGCTGCTAAGCATCAGAATATCTCACCTGATGCGTTGTGGGTATTGGCCCACGACGCATCCAGGTCCGTTCTGTTGGGGGTTGCAAATAACCCCAGGGCGAGCCAGAAAACTCTGGATTTCCTGTCGCGAAAAAGCGACTGGGAAATTAGACTGGCTGTTGTGAACAACAGCCAGACCAGCCCGGTACTTCTCAGGCGGCTCTGTTCTGACGGGTATCTCCCCGTTCGGATGGCCGCAAACACGCGGCGTCGGCACGAAGTGCTGCGCATGCAGCATAGCGTGATGTCAGAAACAGTCTAACTCCAAGAAAAGCTCGGATTTATTTATCCGGGCTTTTCCATTTTTCTCCTACCTTTGGTTTATTCCATGAAATATAATTACATGATTTAGGATTATTTTCACAAATATAGAAGTTTCTACCTTTTTTAGTTTTTCTTACTTGTACTTTTCCCCCACATACTGGGCAAGGAACATCCACAGTTACCACAAATGGTTTTACATTTTTACACTCTGGATACCCCGGGCAAGCTAAAAACTTTCCATATCTACTCATTTTTATGACCATATTTCTTCCACATTTATCACACTTAACATCTGATACTTCATCTTCTATTTTAACATGTTCTAATTCTTTATCAACCTTTTCTACTTCTTTTTCGAACTGTGGATAAAATTCTCTTAAAACCTGTTTCCATTCTTCTTTTCCATCTGCAACTTGATCAAATTCATTTTCAATTTTTGCTGTAAATTCTACATTTACTATGTCTGTAAAATTTTCAATTAAAAGTTTATTTACAATTTCTCCAAGTTCAGTTGGAACAAGTTGTTTCTTTTCTTTTACAATATATCTTCTTTCAAGTATTGTAGTTATTGTTGGTGAATATGTACTTGGGCGTCCAATTCCCTTTGCCTCTAGTTCTTTTACAAGGCTAGCTTCTGTGTACCTTGCAGGTGGCTCTGTAAAACTTTGTTTTGCCTCAATTTTCTTTTTCTTAACTTCCTGTCCTTTCTCAAGCTTTGGAATTATTGTATTTTCTTCATCTTCTTGTTCCTCATCTTTGCCTTCTACATACAAAGTCATAAATCCTTTGAATTTTAAATTTTGTCCACTAGCTTTAAAATTATAGTCATTTACATCAATATCAACATTTATTGTATCATAAACGGCAGAGGACATCTGGCTTGCCAAAAACCTTGTATAAATAAGTCTATACAATTTATATTGGTCATTGGTTAAGCTTTCTTTTATACTTTCAGGAGTTATTGAAATATAAGTTGGTCTTATACCTTCATGCGCATCCTGAGCCTCACTACTCTTCTTGTAATATCTATTTTCGTAATACTCTTCACCATAAATTTTAGTTATTTGCTCTTTTGCAGCAGCTCTTGCCTCTTCAGAAATTCTTGTGGAATCTGTTCTCATATAAGTTATTAAACCCACTGTTCCTTTTTCAGGAATTTTAACTCCCTCATATAATCCCTGTGCAACAGACATAGTTTTCTTTAAAGTAAATCCTAATTTCCTTGAAGCTTCCTGCTGCATTGTACTTGTTGTAAATGGAGGTGCAGGTGTTCTCTTTTTCTCTCCCTCTTTAACATTTGCAACTATATATTTTCCATTTTCAACGGCATTTAATATCTCGTCTACTTCTTCTTTTTTATGCAGCTCTAATTTTTTACCACTTTTTCCATAAAATCTTGCTTCAAATTCTTTTTTTGATTTTTCATCTAGGAGCTTTGCGTATATGTTCCAGTATTCTTCTGGAATAAAATTTCTTATTTCATTTTCTCTATCAACAATTAATTTCACTGCAACAGATTGAACTCTTCCTGCTGATAACCCTGGCTTAACTTTTTTCCATAAAAGTGGGCTTATTTTATAGCCAACAATTCTATCTAATACACGCCTTGCTTGTTGTGCATTTGTTAAATTCATATCTATTGTTCTTGGTTTTTTTATAGATTCTTGTACTGTTTCTTTTGTAATTTCATTAAAAGTTACTCTGCACACACTGTCTTCTGGAATGTCTAATATATGAGCCAAATGCCATGCAATTGCTTCCCCCTCACGATCAGGGTCGGTTGCAAGGTATACCTTTTTAGCACTTTTCGCATCTTTTTTCAAAGACTTTATTAAATCTCCTTTTCCTCTTATATTTATATATTCTGGTTCAAAATCATGTTCAATATCTACACCCATTTTTGATTTTGGCAAATCTCTAATATGTCCCATAGAAGCCACAACCTTGGTACTTCCACCCAAGAATTTTTTTATTGTATTCGCCTTTGCAGGTGATTCTACTATTATTAATTTATCAGCCATTTTATCTTCCCTTGTATAATAAATTTAGGTTTTATGGAACTACCTATAAACCATTATTATATTTCAATATATATATATTATTATAATATACTTGTCAAGCCCTTATTCAGTGCTATATACTTCCGGTATTTTAATTTTTTTGCCATTATATATATTAATTTGGACAAAATCAAGATGCTACTATTTAATGTAGCATCTTTACATTCTGTTATAAATAACTTCTGGATTCATTTTCAAATCTCTAATTATATCATTTGTAGTTATTGGAGTAACTCTATTTTGCATCAATACCTCTAGCAATTTATCTATTACTAATTCATTATTCGAAATTGCCTTTTCTTCACTCTTTTCTCTTTTTATTCCTTCATCATTCTTTTCCTTTTTTATTATTTCAATTCCATACTTTTTATTGTTTCTTAAATTCCTTGTCTTATAATATTCTAGAGATACTTCTTTAATATTTGCTGCTTTTATAAAATCGAATTCTTCTCCTTCAATAATTACTTTTCCAAAAAGTTTCCTTCTGTCTGACATACTATCTCCTCCTTAGACCCTAATAATACCATGATTTGGCCCAGTTATCAAGTATAATCGTATGCCCTATTTCTGCATCATTCGACAAAATTCGACATTTGTTAATTATCCTTTTATAATTTTTCTTATTTCTTTATAAATTTTTTCTTCCACATCTTCCATTGCTACAGTTTTAGCTTTTTCTCCCATGTTGTGCAGATTATTTTTATCCTTAGTTATTTCCTTTATTGTCTTGTCTAAATTTTTATAATCTAAATTCTTATCTAAAATTATTCTAGCTGCTCCAACTCTTTCTAACACCCTAGCATTATATTCTTGGTGGTTTTCCGTTGCAAATGGAAAAGGTATAAATATTGCCGGTTTTCCAAGATTAGATATTTCGGTTATAGTCATTGCACCACTTCTAGAAACCACCAAATCAGCACATTCCATAACATCCTGCATATTATAAATGTAAGGTAATATTTTTGCATTTTTTACATTATCTATGTCTATATTTATTTTTTTAAGATCTTCTTTTATATTATCATAATTTCCTTTTCCAGCAGCCCAAATTATTTGGTACCTTTCATTTAATTCATTCTCAATAATTCCAATTACTGCATTATTAATACTTCTAGCTCCTTGGCTTCCCCCAAAAACAAGTACTAATGGAAGTTCTTTCTTTAACTGCATTTCTTCTTTTATTTTTTCTTTCTCTACACTTGTCAGCTTTGCTCTCTTTATTTTTGTTGGAGTCCCTGTTACCACTACTCTATTGGCTTTTGGCAACCTTTTTGCGGCATCCTCAAAGCCGACAAAAACTGCTTTAGCCTTTTTAGATAATATTTTTATAGCAACTCCTGGGAAAGCATTACTTTCGTGCAGCACAATTGGTATTTTTAATTGGTTTGCAGCTAAACCAACCGATATGCAGATATAACCGCCTGTTCCAATCATTATATCTGGTTTAAATTCTTTTAAAATTTTTTTTGCCTGCCCAACTGACTTTATTGTTTTATACAATCTTTTTATATTATCTAAATTTATTTTTCTGTTAATTCCATATGAGTCTATTGTCTTTAGCTTATAGCCTGCTCTTGGAACTAAGTCATTTTCTAATCCTCTTGGTGTTCCAATAAACATTATTTCAGATTTTGGCTCTTTTTCCATTATTTTATTTGCTATGGCTATTCCTGGATTTATATGCCCACCAGTTCCTGCTGCTGCAATCACTACTTTCATGTTAATTTCCTTTCATAGAATTTATTTTATACTTTCGACCCTGCTCTTGATATATTAAGCAAAATTCCAACTGATGATAGCAGTATTATAAGTGCTGTACCTCCGGTAACTAAAAAATGGTAGTGCCATTCCTGTTGTTGGAATAGAAGCTGTTACAACTGCTATATTTATTACGGCTTGCACTGCCACCAAAGCTGTAACTCCAACTGCCATAAGGCTTCCAAACATATCTGGAGCTTTCATCGATATTACAATTCCTCTCCAAACAAAAATTGCAAATAGCAATATTATAGCAACACATCCCACGAAACCTAGCTCTTCTGCAACAATAGCAAATATAAAGTCATTTTGTGGCTCTGGTATATATAAATATTTTTGTTTGCTGTTTCCTAAACCTACACCAAATAATCCTCCCGAACCAATAGCATATAAACTTTGTACCATTTGGTATCCAGTTCCAGTCGCATCAGACCAAGGATCAAAAAAAGTTTGAATTCTTGCTAATCTAAATGAACCATCTTCTCCACTTGTTCCCTGCATTTTCTTTATAAGTATAAGTGCGGCTCCTCCCGCTAATGCCGCTCCTCCTGCTAAGAAATGTAATAATCTGCAACCTGCCATAAGCATCATTACAGAGCTTACTGTAACTATAACTATAGAAACACTTAGGTGGTTTTGAATAAAATATAAAATTGCAACTGGAGGCACTAAGAAAATCATTGACTTAACAAAACCTCTCCAGAAGTCTTTCAAATCTTCCTTATGATCTGATAAATATCCTGCATAAAATATAATCAGTCCAATTTTACTTATTTCTGATGGTTGAAACTGCCCCAATAGTGGTATATTTATCCATCTTCTGGCACCCTTAACTTCTCTTCCTAATCCTGGTACCAAAACTAACAATAATATTAGTACAGAAAAAATGTATACTATCCAATAATATTTTTTATAAAACCTATAATCAATTTTTGAAATAAATAACATAAGTACTATTCCCACTATCGCACATCCAAATTGTTTTATAAAAAATGTGTAGCTTTTTCCCGTTGTAGATAATGCTGATGGAGCACTTGCAGATAATACCATAATAACCCCTAACGACAATAATAATAATACAGTTATTAATAGTATAAAATCCATTTTATTATTTAAAAAACTTGAAAATCTTTTTACTTTCTTTTTTTTATTATTACTTTGCATTCGTTTTCCTTTCAAATGTATTCTAAATACTCATAATTCCAATTATGCAGGCTATCAATGTTACTAAACTAAACACCGAAACTATTGTATTTTCATGCCATCCAGATAACTCAAAATGATGATGAAGTGGTGCCATTTTAAAAACTCTCTTGCCTGTTCTTTTATAATGAGCTACTTGAATTATATCTGATAATGTTTCTAAAACTGGGATTATTGCTATAATAAGCAGCAATATAGGAATTTTTAGATATATTGCCATAACAGAAACAGCTCCACCTAGTAAAAGCGATCCAGTATCTCCCATAAAGATTCGTGCTGGATGCAAATTAAATATTAAAAACGCTAGGCAGATTCCTATTAAGCTTGCACCAAATATAACAATTTCTTTTACTCCAGTTATCATTCCTATTGCTGTTAAGCATGTTAATATTATTGTTGTTACAGATGTAGATAGCCCATCTATTCCATCTGTTAGGTTAATCGCATTTGTTGTTGCTAGCATTACCAGTATCGTAAATGGAATGTAAATATATATTGGTAATGTTACACTTGTTTTTGCAAATGGTATTATTATATCTGTACCTATTTTCATTACCTGTGTAATAAACACTGTAAATACTGTTGCAACAATTAATAATCCTAACATCTTTAAGGCTGGTTTCAACCCTTCTGTATTGTTTAGCACCAATTTTTTAAAATCATCCACAAAACCAATTAGCCCAAATCCTATTGTAGCGGCAAGTAATGGAATTAAATTTTTAGCTACTAATATTTCTGATTCTGCCGTAGATCTTGAATAATCAAAATAGAGTATTACCCCCATTCCGATTAATCCAAATATCATTATTATTCCACCCATAGTGGGTGTTCCCTTCTTTTTAAGATGAGATTTTGGTCCATCATTTCTTTCATTTTGTCCTATTTTTTTTCTTTTTAATATTGGTATTACTATTAATGAAATTACAAATGCTATTGCAAATGCTAATAGCAATATCTTTATTTGATACGCCATTTTATCTTCCTCGTTTCTTATTAAATTTCACCTTTTATTATTTGATTTACTATTATTCTTTCGTCAAATGGATATTTTACCCCATTTATTTCCTGGTAAGGCTCATGTCCCTTGCCTGCAAGTACGATAATATCCTTTTTGCTTGCCATATTTATCGCATATCTTATTGCCTCTATTCTATCTACTATTACAGTGTATTTTCCTTTTGTCTTTTTTATTCCTTCTTCAATTTGCTCAACTATTTTTTGTGGGTCTTCTGTTCTTGGATTGTCTGATGTTATTATTGTGAAATCCGCAATTTTCCCTGATATTTCACCCATTTGTGGTCTTTTTGCAGAATCTCTATCTCCTCCACATCCAAATACAGAAATAACTCTACCCCTTGTATAAGATTTCACTGCTTGTAAGATATTAGATAAACTTTCTGATGAATGAGCATAATCAATCATTATTGTTAAGTCTTTTGGATTATTCACTAATTCAGATCTTCCGGGTACACGCACGTCTAGTAATGCCTCTTTTATTATTTCTGGCTCACAGCCAAGTTTTAATGCAACACTTATTGCCGCTAAGCTATTGTAAACACTGAATCTGCCTGGTATTCCCACTTTTACTCTTTCATTTTTATCTCCCAATTTAACTTTAAAATCAACATATGAATTAGTAATAGTAATATCTTTTGCAAGTAAATTGCAGTTGTTATCTATTCCATATGTTTTTATATCGCTTTCAGGAAACAATTTTGGTACTTTGCAAACTTTTAAATCATCTACATTTATAAATCCACATTTACACATTTCAAATAGTTTTAATTTTGAATTGAAATAATCTTCCATATCTGGATGTTCCTTTGCACTAATGTGATCTTCTGAGAAATTTGTGAATACTGCAATATCAAAATCACATCCTGCTACCCTATTTAGCTTTAAACTTTGTGATGAAACTTCCATTATCACAACTTTACATCCATCTTCATACATTTTAGCAAATAAGCCTTGCAATTCAATACTATCAGGAGTTGTTCTATCACTATCTTTTAATTTTTCATCTCCACTATAAACAGCAATTGTTCCTATTAATCCTGTTTTCATTCCTTGTTTTTGGAATATTTCTTTCATCATAAATGTTGTTGTTGTTTTTCCTTTTGTTCCTGTAACACCTATTAATTTAAATTTTTTTGATGGATTATCGTAAAAATTGCAAGCGCAAATTGCCATTGCATATCTTGCATCTTTTACAACAACAAGTGTTACATCTTGAGGTATTTGCAAACTTTTAAAGTCAGTTTGCTCATCTATTAAAATTACCTTTGCACCATTTTCTATTGCACTTTGTATATACTTAGTTCCATCTGTTGAAAACCCTTTTATTGCAAAAAACATTGAGCCTTCAATAACTTTTCTAGAATCGTTTTCAATAGAAGTAACCTCTCTATCAATCTCGCCTTTCGCCTTAATTTCATCTAATCCAACTAAAATTTTCTTTAAATTCATATCTTTTTCTTCCCTTCTTAAAGGTTAATCATCTTAAAATTTTTGAGGCATATAGCAATTGCTATCATTGCCAATTTATCATCAATATTATATAATTAAAATCTGATTTTGTATAGAGCTTAAACAACTTTTTCAAAATAAATTTTGATTTTTTTTATATCTTACTCTACTATTCCTGTATATACACTATCACCGATGTTCCTTGTTTTATCTTTATCCCAGCTTTAGGAAATTGATTTTTTACCACATCTGTATTCTCATTTTCTTCTTTTATTTCCATATTTAACCCTGCATCTTCAATAATTTTTTTTGCTTCTTTTTTAGACATTCCTATAACGTTTGGAACCTCAACTTCGTTTTTTTCTTCCTCTTCATTTTCTTTTTGTACTTCTAAATATGGAAGAACCTCTCCCAACACCTGTGAAGCTATTGGTGCTGCAACACCACCTCCTTGGTGCCCTCCTTCTCCTGTCGGATTGTACAAGGTTATTAATATACATACTTCTGGATCATTTATTGATGCTGTTCCAATAAATGATGTTACATATTTTCCTGTATTTACTCCATCCTCAGATGTTCCAGTTTTTCCTCCAATTCTATATCCTTTTACTTGTGCATTTCTGCCAGTTCCCTCTGCGACAACACTTTCCATCATACTAAGCATTTTTTTGGCAGTTTCTTCTGATATAACTCTATCCTTTTTTATTGTTGCAATTTCTGTGCGTTCTCCCGTATTACTATCAACAATTTCCTTAACGATTCTCGGCTGAGTATAAATTCCTCCTCCTGCAATTGTAGATACCATTGTTATCATCTGAATTGGTGTCACTTCAAATCTTTGGCCAAATGCGATTGTTCCAAGTTCAACAGGTCCAACTTTTGACTCCTTTAAGAATATACTTCCCGCTTCTCCTGGAAGATCTATTCCTGTTCTTCCTAAAAATCCATATTTATTTAAATATTCATAATATTTCTTTACTCCAATTTTTTCACCAAGTCCAATAAATACCGGATTACACGAATTCATTAGGGCCTGCCTTAAAGACTCTGCCCCGTGCGGTCTATAATATCTCCAGCATTTCATTTTTACTCCAGCAACATCAATATAACCATTACAACAAAATTCACCAGATTTATCAGTTTCTGTTACAATTCCTTCTTGCAGAGCAGTTGATGCCGTTACAAGCTTGAATGTTGACCCTGGCTCATAGGTATCCGATATAGCTTTATTTCTCCACATTCCTTGTAAGGCATTTGACCTCTGTGTTGCAGTCATAGTTTGCCAATTTGCTTTTTGTTCATCATCATTAATTGTATAAGGGTCATTTAAATTATAGTCTGGATAACTTGCTATTGCAAGAATATCCCCAGTTTTAGGGTTCATTAGTAGTATGTTTCCTCCATCAGTACATACATTGTCTATACAAGCTTCCTTAAGATATTTTTCTGCAATTCCCTGTATTGTTGCATCAATCGTTAGTATTAAATCATTTCCATTCTTTGCTGGTTCATAACTTTCAGACGTACCATTTATGTCAATTCCCTTTGCATCAGTCATTTTTAATATTTTGCCGCTTTCTCCCTTTAATTCAGCATCATATTTAGCTTCAATTCCAGCTAATCCTTGATTATCACTTCCGCAAAAACCTATTATTTGAGATGCGAGGTTGTTATATGGGTAAAATCTTTTTGTATCTTCATCTATATTTATTCCAGATTTTATATTTTGCTCTTCCATCCATCTTCTTAGTTCATCAGTCTTTTCTTTTTCTACTTTTTTAGCTATTGTTTCAATTCCCGTTCTCTTCTTAACTTTTTTTAGAACTTTATCATATTCCAAATCAAATAACTCCGAAAGTTTTTTGGCTACCTTTTCTTTTTCATCATTTCCTATATTTAGTGGATTTACCGTCACAGTTTCCACACTACTACTTGTTGCAAGAACAATTTTGCCTGTAGCATCATAAATGGTACCTCTTTTAGGGTTTATTTTTCTGTCCAAGGTTTGTTGAGTATATGCCATTTGTTTCAGCCAATCTCCCTTTACAAATTGAATATAGCCAACTCTGATGCAAAGTACAGAAAAAATAAGCACAACACACAACAAAGCCAGCCTTATTCTTTTCTTTCTTGCAATTTCTCCTTGCTTATTTATTTGATATTTTTTTGTCTTGGTTTCTCTTGCAAGCTTTTTCGCGGCTTTTCCCTGTTTTTTGTTCTGCTTATGAATTAATTTTTTATTTATTTTATTGTCTTTATTATCTTTTAATTTCTTCTCCTTTAATTGTTTTATTTCAGATCTTTTTTTAGATTTCCACTTTCCATTGTTCATACTATTGTTCATTTTTTTCATTTAAAGAAATTCCTTTCTAAGTAAAATATCCTATATAAATGTATTCATTGTAATTAAACAATATTATTAAATATAGGATATTATATTTAGATTAGGAATTATAATTAAATATTTATTTTTGTTATTTATGTTTTATTATTTTTTCAATTTAGTATTTTTTGACTCTAGAATATTTTCAAGGTTTATACTTGTCTAATTTATTATTTAAATATTAGTGTTCACTTTGAATATTACCTTTTATATCATTTAAGTTCTCTATGTAAAAACTTATTAAATTAATTTAAATATTTTTCTACTTCTTTTTCTTCAAGTTCAACTATTTTTGCTATTTGATCCAGTGGCATATTCATATCATGCAATTTTTTTATAATTTTTCGTGCTTTTATTTCTTCGCCCTCTTTTTTACCTTTTTCTCTTGCTTCTTTGGCAAATTGTAGTCTATCTGCTATTTCCAACTGTCTATTTAATGCTTTTCTTCTAAGTATATCATCTTGGCTTATTTTTTCTAATTCTTCCTTTGCTTCTTTTATATCTTCATTTTCTTCCATGATTTTGGTTACCTCCTTTTTCTCCGGGTTATCCAAAAACATCATCCACTGTAAAACTTCATCTCGTGGATTTTTTTCATATTCTTTTATGGCTTTTGGTATCTCAATTATACCAATCTCAAAATACTTTGTCAACAATATATCAGAGTTCTCATCTTCACGAATTTTCCAGATTGTTTGAGGCTTTTTCATATCTTTTGTTAATGGTAATTCATCGTCTAATATTATTATACTTATTGTTTTTCTTAATTTGCTATATTGATCTCCCACTTGTAAATTTGCTGTGTACATTTTCGCCCAATAATACAAAAACCTTTCTGCCATACTTTTGTGTGTCTCTAGTTGTAATTCTATATCACATTCTGTATTTCCATTAATTACAGCTCTTAAATCCAGTCTTCCGTTTTTATCATCTTTGTTGTCATTTAATAACTCTGTGTTTTTGTCTAACTCTAGCTTGTCTATTTTCATTTTCAATATTGCTTCTAACAATGCTTTTGTTATATCTGGTTTTTCTCTTGAAAATAGTGCTTTGAACACTACATCATTCTTTGGTTGTAATGTACTTTTTAATGTATCTGCTTTATTTCTCATTTAGATTTCCTCCTTTCGGTTTTTAATTAAATTTTTTGTATTTCTTATAAAATTATTAGAAATAACATTAGAGTAATTGTAAATTCTAATATTAATTACTAACAATTAAACAAATTTGCAATGCACTACAGAAGCTATTTAAATGATTTTAATTTGCATTTTTAATTATAATTGTTTTTCACTCTTACAATTTTAAAACCATCAGTTACAGGTAGATCTTCTTATATATAATTTACTCAAGTTTTTTAATAATTTTATAATGTATGTTGTCTGCGGGATTTTTCTTAGATATAAAATACTAAATTAGAAAAAATAAACACTTCTATTATATATCATTTTCAGTAGATTGCAAGAATTTTTGTTCGTCAAATGTAGACAAAATACAACCCCATTATTAGACTTTCCTATCTAATAATGAGGTTAAACTTAATTTTCCACAAAAAATTTAATTTATTTTATTGTTATTTCTTCATCTTTTCCAAATGTTATTCTGTAATTACTTGATGCAAAATATGTTTTTTGTCCATTTTCTGATTTTATTGTAATACTTACAGTTATTTGTTCACCATCATTTCCAGTTAAGGATATTGAGTAGTCAGTATCAGATCTATCAACACCAGTTCTTGTCTCGCCATTCAAAATGATTGTTACTTTGTCCTCTTCATTTTTTCCTGTTGTCGTATTTGTTGTTGTATCATTCTTTTCATATTTTGTAAGAGATTTTACATTAATTGTAACTTTTGCTGCTTTCGTTTGTTTTACTTTATTTACTTTTATTGTAACTTCTGTTCCTTCATCAATATTCTCTCCAGATTTTATGCTTTGCTCCTTAACTATTCCATTGTCGCTTGTAGCATCTAAATTGTATTCCACATTTACTTTTAGATTTTTTCCTTCTAGTGTTTGTCTTGCGTCACTTTCTGTTTTTCCAAGTACATTTGGCATAACAACTTGAGCTATTCCTGTTCCAATACTTACATGTATTTTAACTGTATCTCCTGCATTTGCTTCTGCATTTGCCTCTGTTTCTTGACTTATTACTATTCCTTCTTTTATTTCTTTGCTTGTTTCTTCTACTTTTTCAGCAAGCAATTTATTATTTTCAAGCTCTTTTACAGCTTCATCATAAGTCATTCCTGCAACTTTAGGAACCTTGACTTTTTCTGTTCCTTTGCTTACCTTAACTTTTATTGTTGTTTTTTCTTTCACTTTGTAATTTAGTGAGTATGTTGGACTCTGTTCATATATACGCCCTGCTTCTTGCTGGGTATTGTAATCTTCACTTATTTTTTCGTAATTTAATTTAAGTGCTTTTAATTCTTCTTGAGCTTCACTCTCAGTTTTTCCTACCAAGTCTGGTATTTGTACATCCTTAGGTGATGTTGCATTTAGCACAGCTGACGTAATTACCATGCTTGCAACAAATAAAATTATACAGATTAAGAATATTATAGGACCTTTTGCTTTTGGATGTTCAGCAAAAAATTTTGCTATTCCTTTTTTTGTTTTTTTCTTATTTTCTGATTTTCTTGCTTCATCTATCATGTCATCTGTTATTGCACCCATTCTTCTTGTTAATCCATCATCAAAGTTTTGCTCTTCCACAAAGTCGCCATTTGGATCTTTTAGTGCTTGAGATAAATCTCTTAACATTTCAGTAGCAGTTTGATACCTCGCCATTGGTTCTTTTTCCATTGCTTTTAATATTATATCATTTACTGCTTTAGGAATATTTTCATTTATCTGCATAGGAGGTACAGGTGGTTCCTGCATATGTTTTAAAGCCACAGATACAGATGTATCACTATCAAAAGGAACTTTTCCTGTAAGCATTTCGTACATTACAACACCTAATGAATATATATCAGATTTTGCATCTGTATAACCACCTTTTGCCTGTTCTGGTGAAAAATAGTGAACTGAACCAATTGTTGTTCCAAATGCTGTTATTGTTGAATTAGATACTGCTTTTGCTATACCAAAGTCTGTTACCTTAGCTACCCCATCTTCAGTTATTATAATATTGTGTGGCTTTATATCTCTGTGAACTATATTATTTTTGTGTGCTGTTTCCAAGGCAGAAGCTATTTGCATTGCAATATTTACAGACCACTTCCAAGGAAGCGCGCCTTCTTCTGTAATTATTTGTTTTAGTGTTTTTCCTCTTACAAGTTCCATTACTATATAGTAAATTCCATCCTCATTTCCTACATCATATATAGATACTATATTAGGATGTGATAAACTTGCTGCTGACTGAGCTTCTGAATTGAATCTTTTTACAAATTCATCATCTGTAGTAAATTCATCTTTTAATACTTTTATTGCAACATTTCTATTTAAGACTTTATCCTTTGCCATATATACTGTTGCCATTCCTCCGACACCAGTTTTATTTATAATTTCATATCTATTTGCTATTGTTCTTCCTATTATATTCATAATTTTCTCCTATACCATTTATTGTGCTTCTACACAATTGTATATTACTATAACTGTAATATTATCTAAGCCACCATTTTCATTTGCCTTTTTTATTAATGCTTCATGCGAATTATCCTCTTCTTTTATTATTTTATATATTTCATCTTCTTTAACCATATTGGTTAATCCATCAGATGACATTAAAATAATATCATTTTTTATAAAGGTTTTTGTATATACAGTTGGCTCTATCTCTTTCGTACATCCAAGAGCTTTAGTTAGCATATTTTTTTTGGGATGTCTAAAAGCTTCCTCTTTAGTTATTGTTCCATCTTCTATTAAAGTTTGAACATAACTATCGTCTCTTGTTATTTTTCTCATAAATTCTTTTCTTATTCTATAAACTCTGCTATCTCCAATATGCCCTATATATAGTCTACTATTATATATTAAACAAATATCTAATGTAGTACCCATTCCAGACAAATCTTCCTTGCTTTGAGCTTTTTTATATACAACATCATTTGCGTATATCATCGCATCATTAATTAATTTTTCTATTGTTTCTTTTGATTCTTTATTCTTTGCAAAGTTTTTTTGTATATAATCCTTCGAAGCTTCTACAGCCATTTTGCTTGCCACTTCTCCACCATTGTAACCACCCATGCCATCAGCCAAAATAAAAAGTTTTATTTTATCTTCAGCCTTTGAAGCATAAAAATAGTCTTCATCTAGTTTTCGCTCTCTTCCAATATCTGTTTTTGCAAATATTCTCATACTTTCCTCCAATCTTTTTAACATGTTTTGCAAAAGTATTTGCAATTATTTGCTTATTCCTCTTTTAAATTTTGTCTTCTTAATTGTCCACATGCTGCATCAATATCAGAGCCTAATTCTCTTCTAATGGTTGCAACTATTCCATTGTCATTTAGGTAGTCTCTAAATTTTATTATATTTTCATTCGAACTCTTAGAGAATTTGCCATTTTCAATCTTATTAATTGGTATTAAATTTACATGGCACAACATTCCTTTTAATAAATTAACCAATTCCTTTGCATCATCTAAATTATCATTATTGTCTTTTGCTAAGGCATATTCAAATGAAATTCTCTTGTTTGTAATTGATATATAATCTCTACAGGCTTTCATCAATTCTTCTATATTGTATCTATTATTTACAGGCATCATACTAGAACGTTTTTCATCATTGCTTGCATGAAGCGAAATTGATAAAGTACATTGTATTTTCTCTTTTGCCAAATCATATATTCTTGGAACTAATCCACTAGTAGATACACTTATGTGCCTTGCTCCAATTGCTAATCCCTTAGGATTGTTCATTATTCTTATTGCCTTTATTACATTGTCATAATTATCTAAAGGCTCACCTATTCCCATAAATACTACATTTGATATTTTCTCTCCAGTATCTTGTTCAACTGCTAGTATTTGCTCTACAATTTCTCCTGCAGTTAAATTTCTGCCAAATGTAATTCCTGTTGATGCACAAAATTTACATCCCATTTTACATCCAACCTGTGAAGAAACGCATATTGTTTTTCCAAAGTGATATTCCATTAACACAGATTCTATTGCATTTCCGTCCAATACATCAAATAGATATTTTTTAGTGCCATCTTTAGATTCAAGTTTTTTTATAATGTTATAATTACATATTGTGTAATTTTCTTTTAATTTTTCTCTCAATTCTAGTGACAAATTTGTCATGTCATCAAAGCTTTTTACTTTTTCTACATATAACCATTTAAAGATTTGTTCTCCTCTAAATGCTTTTTCTCCTATTGAAATTAGTTCCTGTTTCAGATCTTCTAAATCATAGTCTTTTATATTCTTCATTACTATCTTTTTTCATCCCTCCCATCTGCTTTTTCCGCAGATGTTTCTCTCTTTCTCCCATGTTATATTTATATCATATTATAAGCTTTTTTTCAATAGTTCTTAGTTATTTGTTCAAGCAAAAATGTGAAACAATCTCACACTTTTTTGTGTATTATTTCACATTTTCTAAATTATATTTATTTATCTATTTTTTCTATTGTTTGTTTTAATATTTCTAATCCTTTTTCCAATACATCATCTTCTATAGTTAATGCTGGCATAAGCTTTACAACCGAATTGTCTCTTCCTGCACGTTCAACTATTAACCCATTTTTAAAACATTCCGTTGATATTTTTTTTGCAATTTTTCCATCATGGGTTTCTATTCCCCATATTAGCCCTATTCCTCTTATTTCAAAGTTTTTGTTCAATGGTTTTATATTCTTCTCTAAGAATTCCTTTACTATAACGGCTTTTCTTTGAACTTCTTTTTCTATGTGGTGTTCATTCATAAATTCTAATCCAGCTTTTGCAGCAACTATTGCAATCTGATTTCCTCTAAATGTTCCATTGTGTTCACCTGGAGCCCATACATCAAGCTCTGGTTTAAATAGTGTTAATGCAAATGGCATTCCATATCCACCAATTGATTTTGAAAGCACTACTATATCTGGAATTATATTTGCTCTTTCAAAAGAGAAAAATGTTCCTGTTCTTGCACATCCAACTTGTATATCATCAACTATTAATAAAATATCATTTTTAGTACAAAATTCTCTTACTTTTTGTAACCATTCTTTTTCAAAAACCCAAATTCCACCTTCAGCCTGAACAGTTTCTAATATTAATGCTGCCGGCTTTTCTACTCCTGAATGATCATCATCTAATAGAGTTTGCATATATTCAATAGTATCCAAGCCTTTAAACATGTATGGTGCAGGTATGTGTGTTGCATTTTCTAAGGCAATTCCAGCACCTTCTCTGCTCTCTTTGTCAGATGTTAATGCAAGAGACCCAATTGTCATTCCATGGAAGCATCCCATTAAACACCAAATATTGCTTCTCTTTTTTACTTTTCTGGCAAGTTTAAGTGCCGCTTCTATAGCATTTGTTCCTGTTGGTCCAGGAAATTGAATTTTATAATCTAAGTTTCTTGGTTTTAATACCTCATTTTCAAAATATTCTATAAAATCAGCTTTTGCCTTGGTATACATATCCAATGCGTGCATTATTCTATCATCTTGCAAATATTTAATTAATTTTTCTTTTATGTAATCATTATTATGGCCATAATTTACTGCCCCAGCTCCGCAGAAAAAGTCTATATACTCCTTTCCTGATGTATCCTTTATTATTGAACCTTTCGCATAATCTAATACCTCTGTAAATACTCTACAATATGATCTTACCTCTGACTCATATTTTTCAAAAATTTGTTTTTCTCCCATATACAAAATTCCTTTAAAATTTATTTAGGTTTTTATGGTTAAGCCTATAAACCATTTATTCATCATAAGCCACATTGGGATTTTCGAACTCTTTTACTCTTGCTTCATAGCATTCCATTGCTTCTTTCTCGAATGCTAGGCTATATTCTTTTACCCCTAGTAGCTTTAATAAATACCTTGTAAATAACGGATTCATAACAAGTAGTGGTCCCAACAAATATGTTCCCATAAAGTTATTTATTCTTATTCCTTCGAATTTTGATTCCTCATTTATTCCTGGTCCCCTAATTGTTTTAAACATATAATTTTTAGAATTATCCCCATAAGACATAGCAAACTGTGACATAAAGCCAACAATTTTTGTTTTCTCATCTTTTCCTGCATCCAATTCTCCTAAGTATAAAGAATTATATCTGTGCATCATATCTCTCTTTGCATACAAATCGGTAATACCTAATGCTTCAATTTTGCTTCCATCTTCATTTTCAATATACTTTCCAAATACTTCTAGTGCATTTCCTATCACCAAAAATACTTTATTATCTTCAATTAATTCTTTTATTTTTTCTGTATATGGCTTTAGTTTTTTTATTACTAATTCTTGCGTTTTTTCCGTCATTGGAGCCATGTAAACCATATTTATATTTTCACTTATAAACTTTGGCTCATCCGTTAGCGATGTATTTATAATTTCTATATCTTTTACAGATTGTTGCAAATATTTTATATTATACATATTGCCAAATAAGTTACAAACCTCTGGATATAAAACTTCTATTTTGAGCATTACTTACCACCTCCAACGATTCTCTCTTTTATATTTTTCTTTACATTCATAGCTATATCTTCATCATATACATCATACAATATATATATATCTTCTGCTAGTGATACATATTCTGATGTTTTTTCTGCATTATCCACAAATATTAACTTTTCTTTTGGAACTCCTGCAATTAGTAGTCTTAAATAAAAATCTTCTGCCCTTGGCCCTCCAATAATTATTTTTTGTATACTGTCATCATTCAAGAATTCAAAATCACAATCATATAGCCATGGCATACTTTCAGATGAACTTTTTGCATCAAATTTGTCATACAATAATAAAACAAGTTCTTTATTACCTTTTTCATGCCTTATGTAATCAAATACACAAGAACATGCAATTGGGTTTTGCCCTTTTGCTAAATGGTTAACTATTTTTATTCCATTTATACTTTCTTCTGAATATCTACTTTCTACAATTTTCTCTTTCTCAAGCGCACTTTGTATTTGTTCATATGTTAAGCCTATCTCTGTTAATACAGCTATAACAGCAACCTCGTTATATATATTAAATATACTATTAGAAATTAATTTATAATTACTTTCTATTTCCTTATGCTTAATTGTTAATTTTCTGTTTTCAAAATCTACATTTACTGCTTTATAATCAGCTTTTGGAGATTTAAATCCACATTTTGGACAATACGCATTTCCAATATGATGATACCTTACATAATTGTATTCCAATTTTGTATTACATTTTGGGCAAACTCTCATGTCGTTTATTATATTAATTGACTCTGTTCTATCAGTATCAAGCTTATCAATTGCAAAATAAACTCTTTCATTTTCACTTCCAAGCGAACTGCTTATCAAGTCATCAGCATTCAATACAAGTTTTGTTTCTTTAGGTAATGCTTTATTTATTATGCTCAAAATAAATTCTGGGTGTGCATTTCTTCTTATAGAGTCTCTAAATAAGTTTGTACATACTAAATATGTAGGTGTAATATATGAATAAACTTTTATAGAACTTCTTTCGTCTACTTCCAATATTCCAACATCATATTTCGTTTTGTTAAAAATGGTTGTTCCAGCTATAAATGCTGATGCAACACCAGCATCTATGTTGGCTCCTAATCTGTTATCCAGCACCTTTTTACCACTTGATTCAAGAATTCCAATTAGCAAATTACACACGGTAGTTTTACCATTTGTTCCTGTTACTGCAATTATTTTGTCTGGTTTTGCGATTTTCTTTAAGAAATCTTTATCTATTTTTATTGCAACTTTTCCAGGAAAAAAAGAAGCATTAGCTTTAATTATTTTTAATGATTTTAGTAATTTAATGCAAAACATTATAAATTTTGCTACATAAAAGGCTATATAAAATTTGAACATTATTCTTCTCCTTCTATTTTTATATGAACATCTTTTAATTGCTTTTCTTCCACTCTACTTGGAGCATTCATCATAGCATCTCTTGCTTTTTTGTTTTTAGGGAAAGCAATTACTTCTCTTATATTTTGAGTATCTGCAATTAGCATTATCATTCTATCCAACCCTGGTGCAGCTCCTGCATGTGGTGGTGTTCCATATTTAAAAGCTTTATACAATGCACCAAATTTTTCTTCAACATTTTTTTCTGTGTATCCAGCTATTTCGAATGCCTTGACCATTAATTTTGGATCATGATTTCTAACTGCTCCAGAAGCCATTTCATATCCGTTTCCAACTAAATCAAATTGATATGCCAGTATATCCAATGGATTGCTATTTTCTAATGCTTCCATTCCTCCTTGTGGCATTGAGAAAGGATTATGGTTAAAGTCTATTTTTCCTTCATCTTCATTATATTCATACATTGGGAAATCTACTATAAAGCAGAACTTATATGTATTTTTTTCTATCAAATCAAGTCTCTTTCCAAGTTCAATTCTTACTTGTCCAGCGATTTTTTGTGCAGCTTGTAGTTTATCTGCAATAAAGAATATGCTATCTCCAGTTTTTGCTCCGAGCTTTTCTTCTAGCTCCTTTAAAATATCTTCTGTTATGAATTTAGCAATTCCGCCTTGTGGCATGTTGTTTTCATCAATCTTTGTCCAAGCCAAACCCTTTGCTCCTTGTTCTTCAACTGCAAATTCTGTCATACTATCGAAGAATTTTCTTCCTTGAGTTGCTCCATTTGGAACAACAATTGCCTTTATTGTCTTGTCCTTAAACGCATTAAATTCACTTTCTTTAAATATTTCTGTAGCATCTTGTATAATTAAAGGATTTCTTAAATCTGGCTTATCTATTCCGTATTTTTCCATGGCTTCTCTATATGGTATACGAATAAATGGGGCATCATCTACTTTCCAATTTGTATGTTTTTTAAATACAGTGGTGATTAATTCTTCCATCGTGTGAAGTACATCATCTTGAGTTGCAAAACTCATCTCAAAATCTACTTGGTAAAATTCTCCTGGAGCCCTATCAGCTCTTGGGTCTTCATCCCTAAAGCATGGAGCAATTTGATAATATTTATCAAATCCAGAAATCATCAATAATTGTTTAAATTGCTGAGGTGCTTGAGGAAGTGCATAAAACTCTCCTGGATGTAATCTACTAGGAACTAGGAAATCTCTTGCTCCTTCTGGAGATGAATTTGCAAGTATTGGAGTTTGTATTTCTGCAAATCCCATTTCGTCCATTTTTTCTCTTATTGTTTTCATTACTTTTGAACGCAATAATATACTGTTATGTATTTTTTCGTTACGTAAGTCTAAGAATCTATATTCCAATCTTAAATCTTCTCTTACCTGGCTTATATCCACCTTTTCCGAATTTATTTCAAATGGAAGAGTAGGCTCACAAGTTCCTAATATAGTTATTTTTTTTGCGTCAATTTCTATTTCTCCTGTTGCAATTTTACTATTTTTATTTAAACGTTCTACAACAATTCCATCCACAGATATAACACACTCAGTATACAAATTTTCTATTTGTTTTTTTATTTCTTCATCAGATACAACTATTTGTGTTATTCCATATTGATCTCTTAAATCTATAAAAGTCATGCCACCTAGATTTCTAATTCTTTGTACCCATCCTGCAAGTTTAACCGTGTTTCCAACATTTGATATGTTTAGTTCTCCACAGTTATTTGTTCTATATTCATTTGCCATTTTATCATTTCCTTCCATAAAACTTTTTCATTCATTATTTTACTATTTTTTTATAATCCTGTCTATATTCTTTTACATTTTCTTTCTTGTGAGTTCTAATAAATCAAGTTTTGTAAAACCTATTATTTGATTTTTACTTCTATCTTTCTTCATTTGTTTTTCAAGTAGCTGAAGAATAATATTTCTGTCATCATCATTTTCCATATCTATATAATCGACAACAATTATTCCACTTATATTTCTTAACCTTAATTGCTTTGCAATTTCAACTGTTGCTTCTTCATTTACCTTTAGTATTGTGTCTCCTTTGTTCGATCCTCTCTTACCTGTAAACTTTCCAGAATTTACATCTATTGCAGTTAATGCTTCTGTTTTATCAATTGTAATAAAACCTCCACATTTTAACCAAACCTTTCTTTTTTCCATTTTTTCTACTTGTTTCTCTAACCCATGCGTCTTGATTAAATTTCCATTTTCAATTTTTAGTTCAATTTGATCTTTTTTTATTGTTTTTAAATAATCTCCAATTTTTTCATACACATTTTGATTATTTACAACTATTCTTTCTATTCCAGAATCAATCACTCCTGTTAGGAATTTTGAAGTTATATCATAATTTTGGCAAATCAGCTGAGGGCATCTATCCTTTTTTGATTCTTCGAAGTTTTCCTCAATCATTTTCCACAGATATACTAATTTATTTATATCTTCTATTATTTCATTATCTTTTTTTCCTTTTGCAGCAGTTCTTATAATTACTCCATATCGTTCTTTTTCTGAATTCTCATTAAGGAAATCTTCCGCAATGTTTTTGAGTCTTCCTCTTTCATTTTCATCCTCGATTTTTTTCGACACCGTAATAAAATTTGACTTTACCATAAGCACGCAAAATCTTCCTGTTAAGCTTATATTAGTAGAAATTCTGGCTCCCTTTTTATCTTCCTCATCCTTTTTTACCTGTACTAATATTGGCATTCCGGTTTTTACATAGTCCTCAACTTTATAGCCAGAAAAGTCTATTTCTTTATTTCCTGTTTCATTGTTCATCTTTGGAAGAATGTCTTTTATATGAAGAAACGCATTTCTGTCTTTTCCAATATCTACAAAAGCTGACTGCATTCCTGGTAGTATGTTTTTTACAATTCCGCAGTATATGTTGCCCTCCAAAACATTTTCCTCATCTTCTTCATTATAATATTCCGTTAATTCACCATCTTCAATAAGCATAATGTTTTCTGTATTTTCGTTGTTCGTATTTATAATAATTTCTTTCATTTACTCTTATATAATCAACCTTATAGCAAATTGACTAATTCCTTTCTGTTAATTTAGATTGTTCATTGCTTTATCTATTCCTAATTTTAATATTTCGTTGATTGCTTCTGCTCCTTTTACTACTCCCTCTTCTAACTTTTTATATTCAACATCATCAACTTTCTTTATTACATAATCTATTAGGTTTGGTATTTTTTCATTTTTTCCAGTTCCAACTCTTACCCTTGGGAATAATGTCGTTCCAAGTTCTGCTACTACTGATTTCATTCCATTATGTGTTCCAGCTCCACCCTTTTTTCTTATTTTCATGCTTCCTGTTTCAATATCTATATCGTCATATATTAATATTATATTTTCAGGATTGATTTTATAGAAGTTTGCTAATGGCTTAACTGCTTCTCCACTAGAGTTCATATATGTTTGTGGCTTAGCTAAAATTACTTTTTCTCCTTCAATTACTCCTGTTCCTACAAGTGCATTGAATTTTTCTTTATTTACATTTATATCAAACTTTTCTGATAATCTATTTATTACATCAAAACCCATATTGTGCCTTGTTTTGCTATACTCTGGCTCTGGGTTACCAAGACCAACTATTAAATACATAAATTTTCCCTTCCTATAATAAAAAATCTAGTCATTAGTATATCATAATTTTTGACACTTTGCAAAAAATATTATATAATTGCTTTGAATTATTTTTAATGGAGATTATATTTATGGAAAATACAAAAAATTTTAAATCTGGCTTTGTTTCTATGCTTGGCAGAACCAATGTTGGTAAATCAAGTATTATAAATTCTATGGTTGGAGAAAAAGTTGCAGCAGTTGCAAATAAATCGCAAACAACTAGAACCAAAATAAAGGCAATTGTGAACACCCCTAACTCTCAAATTATTTTTGTTGATACACCTGGAATACATAAACCCAAAACAAAGTTAGGTAATGTTATGATTGAAACTGCTTTTGGAACATTTAGCGATGTTGATATAGTTTTATTTGTTGTTGATGCTTCATCAAAAGAGATTGGTAAAGGCGACAGAATTATTTTAGATAAGATTATCGAATCTAGAAAAAAATGTATTCTTGTTATAAATAAAATAGACTTAGTAAATAAAGAACAGCTTGCCTTTGTTATAAATCTGTATTCTAGTGAATATGATTTTGTTTCTGTTGTTCCAATTTCTGTTGTAAAAAATAAAAATCTAGATGTTCTTTTAAATGAAATAAAGAAGAACTTAAAAGAAGGTCCCGCATATTATGATACTGAGGAATATACAGACCAGACTTTAAGGCAACTTGCAGAAGAAACTATTCGCGAAAAGTCTTTAAAGCTTTTAGATGATGAAGTCCCCCATGGAATTTATGTTGAAGTAGACAAAATGAAATTTAGAAAAACAAAAGATAAAGAAGATATTTATGACATTGATGCAACAATTTACTGCCTCCGTAATTCTCATAAAGGAATTATTATTGGGAAAAATGGTCAGATGCTGAAAAGAATTGGAACATATTCAAGAGAAGATCTTGAGAAAATGTTTGGAGTAAAAGTTAACCTAAAATTATGGGTTAAGGTTAAGGAAGATTGGCTAAATGATGCTTCCTTGATTAAAAAATTCAAATCAGAATAATGTATATTTTTTAAAAATTTACAAATGATAATTTTAATAAGGAACATATAGGAGATGATTTTATGCTAGAAAAAATAGCTTGGAATACTTTTAAAAATACAGGAAATATAGATACATTTATGGAATATTTAAAAATTACAAAGTTGCAAGAGGATATGAGTTCACCTTCTGTGCAGCACATTATGAGGGATATTGATGGGAATAATAAAGACGAAGGGAATTGTACTTTTAGAAAGTAATATGGGAGATTTTGATAAAATGGTTTCTATTTTAACTCCCGATTTAGGAAAAATTGGTTGTGCTGCCAAAGGAGCAAGAAAACCCAAAAGTCCTCTCTTGGCTGGCACCCAATTTTTAAGTTTTAGTGATTTAGTAATATTTAGCGGAGCTAATTCCTATAATATTAATTCATGTGAAGCCATAGAAGTTTTTTACAACATTAGAACAGATTTAGATAAATTAACTTATGCTTCATTTATATCAAGAATTGTGTATGATGTTACAGACGAAAACCAATATACATATAAAATTCTTCAACTACTTTTAAATACTTTATATATGATTTCTGAAACAGAAGTTGAAAAGGATTTTATACTTTCTATTTTTGAGATGCGCTTGATGATTTTACTAGGTTATTCTCCAATACTTGGAAAGTGCACTATCTGTGGTGAAAAGGATAATATTGGCTATTTTAGTTTAGCTCATAGTGGGTTTGTGTGCAATTCATGCGGAAAAGTTGATAAATCCGCTATAAAAATTAGCCAAGACACATTTAATGCTTTAAAATATATTAAGACAGCTCCTGCCAAGAAGTTATATTCATTTAATATTTCTGAAGATTCTAAAAAAGAATTAAAATTGATTAGTAGTTTATATTTAAATAAAAATTTGGATAAGGAGTACAAAGCTCCAAGTAATACTTACGATTCCTTTTCAGGTTCTATTCAACCTAATTAGTTTGAGAATTAATTTCTTATAAAGTTTTATTTTTATAGTAGGTTAAGGTTATAAAGCCTTAACCTAACTATTTTTTATTACATATTTTCTGTATTTTCTATGTTTTCTACATCTTCGCCATTTCCCACAATTTCTACTTTAGCATTTATTGGGCATATTTGCACGAAAGTATTTCCATCATTTACTTTTATTTCATTTCCATCTAAATCTTTATACACTGTTTGTGAATTTCTAGATGTTTTTTCACATGTTATTTTTATTGCTTTTCCATTTGTTATATAATATCCATCTAAAGTAGCAATATTATATAAAGTCTGCCTGTCTTTATTTTCCCCATCATTAATAACTGCATTTCTTGCAAATGTGATTATTATATTTTTAGTTGTTACTTTTTCTTTTGTTGTCCAATCTGTCTCTTCTATGCCTTTTGAATATCTTTGGTACCTTTTCGTTTCTGAATTATAGGTATATTTAACTGTATTTGATTGAGAATATGGTATTGTAATTTCATCTGCATTCATTCCGTTTTTTAGCTCTACTTCGTCAGCTGTGTAATTTAGTATGCTTTTCTTATCTGAAGTTGTAGCATATCCTTTACGCTTTGCAATTTGTAATATTTTTTCAGTTGATGTTGCTACATTGTGTGGTGCACTCTTATCCTTTGTTCTCCAGAAAGATTTTTCACTTTCTGATATTCCATTTATATTATTCACTTTTAAAGATGAAATGTCATATTCTGCTTGAGGGCTCCATCCAAAATGAACATAAATCGCATCATTCTCAAGTGCATAATCTAGAAAATAATGTCTTGAGCTTCTTACAGGTCCAATTTTGTCCATACTTTTTCCCTTAAATAGAGCCATTAACCTGCTTTCTCCACCTTCTACAATTATCTCATAAACCATATACGCATCATTTAGACCAGCTTGAGGTAATGCTGCTTTATGGTTATCAATCATTACTGCTATAGGTCTATCATTACCTTTAAATGTTTGAACTGTCTTTATAGGAACCTCTAAAGCGTCATTATTTTCAACATTTTCTACATTCTCATCTGCAATATTTGAAGCATCTTTTATTTTATCCTTATATATTTTATAAGCAAATATTCCTCCTGCTATAATTATAAGTACTATAAGTATTATTACTAGTATTTTTATTCCCTTATTCATGGGCATCCCTCTTTTCTTTACTACATTCTAAATATTGTTAGTCCATATACCAAAATAACTATAAGTATTCCCATACAGCCTCCAAACACAACCTCAGCTTTAGTTCTTGCATTATTATAAATTCTATTACCTGCAACTAAAATTGACAATATAAATGCTAATGAAAATGTAATCAGATCTTTACTGTTTACCCAGATTGCTGTTAGTGCTGCAAATGCAATTGCCGTTTGTCCACTAGGGACAAAACCTTCTTTTATTAATTGTCCTCTTTGTTTTTTCTTTGAACAAGATGCTTTTATAGCAATCACTGCAATCACAACTAATATAATAGCAACAAAAACGAGGTGCATTGGCGATTTAACCATATTATTAAATATACTTTCACTTATAGCCCTGATATTTTCCTTATTAAAAAATATAAAATATCCAACAACAAGTGCATTGCATGCCGCTAATACAACAGCACCAGCAGCAACATCCTTTGCAATTTTTGCTTTTGGATGATATACATCCACAAATAAATCTACAACTGTTTCAATTGCAGTATTCACCATCTCTGCAAATATAACAAAAAATATAGCAAATACTAAACATAAAAATTCTGTTGTATTTAATCCATAAAATAATGAAAGCATCATAACAATAACAGCAAGTACAAGTTCGATTCTTACGTTTCTTTGTGTAGTTGCAGCATATATTATTCCATTCACTGCATTATTACATGCCTCTAAAAAATTATCATTTTTAAGTTTGTGACTATCTTTCTTCATAACAATTCCTTTTGCAATATAACATGTATAATTCTAATCTCTTGTTATATTTAATTTTTGTAAAATATATTCTTCTTTTGGCCTCATGATAACCTTATCTTCTTCTTTTATATGATCATATCCCATAACATGATAAAATCCATGTACAACCATATATGCAAGTTCTCGTTCAACACTGTGACCATACTCTTCCGCCTGCTCAATAACCCTTGGAATAGAAATCATTATATCACCCAATACATCTTCTACCTCTATACTTTCGTTTTGACTCTTATTTATTAAAGCTTCAATTTCCTCTTTTTGAAACATTGGAAAAGAAAGTACATCCGTTTCTTTATCTATATTTCTATAGGCTTTATTGGTTTCTCTAATGTTTTTAGGGTTTGTAAGTATTACATTTAAATATAAATTTGTATTTTGTAAATTTTCTTCCTCAAAGCATGTTCTTACAACTCTCTCTATTAGTTTTTTATATTCATCTTTTTCATCAGTTTCAACAAATTCTATTTGTACATACTTGTCCAATTTTACTCCTCCAAACATTATACAACTTCACTATAAGTTGATACAATTTCTTTGCTTTTTATTGATTTATTGGCTACAAAATTTCTATTTTCTTTTGCAAAACCATTTTTCAATTCTCTCATAGCGCCTAATGCGACTAATTTTCTTTTATAGAATTTTTCAATTCTGCAATATCTGTCAATATTTTTGTATACTTTCTTTAATTCTTCCCTTAAGAATAGAATCTCTTTTTGCTTTGAATATTCCAAATAATCCTTTTCTTTTAATTCATTTATTTTCTTATATTTAGCATAGAAAATCTTGTATTCTTCTCTTTCTTGAGGCTTGTCCCAATAAATTTTTGTAGATAAAAGCCTTAAGTTATAATCATCTATTATATTTATTAGCAACCCATACGCTTTTTCTTGTTTTCTTACAATTTTTGTGTCCATAATTAAAGTTCTGGCATCTACTAAAAGTTTTTCATAGCATTGTTCTGCAATTACTAATGGTAAACTATGCGTAAACAACTTTCTGCTAATTCCAAGCAATATCATATTTTTCTCTATCACATCATTTTGGTCTAGTTTACCAACAGTAAACCTTTCAAAATTCTTGTAATCATTCAAAATATCCTTATAAACTTTATTTTCTGGATCTTCCTTCATTTTTATTGGCAATATATCTGTTATATATTCCTCAACAGTACTAAATATTTTATTATATATTGCATTCTTTGCTTGATTTGTTATGTTTTCTGAAAGCTTTACAGAATAATTTTTCAAAAGCTTTTTATATAAAGCTTCCATTCTTGCTCCGTAAAAAGGCTCATACTTTTGTAATAATTTTTCTTTATTTAGCTCTTTTACTGTATCATAATCTAATTGAATTAAAAATATTTGCTTTCTATATTTATATTCCAAATATTCTATATCCTTTAAATGTATTACCATATAATATTTTGATAATGCCTCTTTTTCGAAAATAGTTGCAGTATCATTCTTAACTTTTTTATAAACATTATCCATCATATGTTTATCAATCGATTCTAAATAAAGTGAAAATGCGTCTTCATATTTTTTCTCTATTTCAGCAACTTTAGGCGAATTTACTTCCTGTGCTTCTATATAGTTATCATATCCTTTTAATACATTATTTCTTTTAATTGAAATTAACATTCCGTTAATTCCTATTTTTGTAGGCGTTAATAGTTTTGTTATAGTATTTGTTAACTTTGTAAAAAACTTTTTGTCTGTATACACTCTAAGACTTTTTTCTTCCATATCTCTCATCCTTTCAAAATACTATTTTCTCTTTGGTCCCTATATTTTCTAATACTTCATATGTAACTTCTACTTCCATATAACCATCTGCTTCATTGGTATTTATGTATTTTTGTAATAACTTACTTTCATCTTTTATTGCTTTGTTCAACTTTTCTGAAGCCTTGTTAATAGCAATCTGCTTTGCTTCTTCTTTTTCATAAATAACCTCTTCTTCTTTTATTTCTGAATTTTTAATTTTTGAAATAGTTATTGGCAAATAAAAGCTAGAAAATATTTTCAAATTATTGTCCGTCTCTATTGTATCATATTTTTCAAATTTTGAAAGGGTTTTGAATAAATTTATTGTAAAATTATTAATTTTTATTTTATACTTTTCTTCTGTGTTCCCAGTAGCTGTTTTTATAATTTGTTTTGTCTCCACCTTTTCTTTTTGCGAATACCATACTTTAGCTGTAATCTCTCCTTCTGCATGAACATACCTTGTTCCTGTATACTTTCCCTCAATCCATCCAGCAATTAAAACATCATCCTTTGTTACCATATCTCCCTCTTTAACCTGTGGGATACCATTTTGCGCACTTATCTTCACAATTTGGGCATTTTTATCTGCAATAATGTTACAATAGTCATCATCATTAACAATTTCCGGCTTTGCTTCAGCTTCTGCTACTTTTACAACCGCATTGGTTCCTTCTACACTTATGCCAATCCAAGCAATATCTGGCCTTTCTAATCTTACTTCATTTATTATTTTTTGTTTGTCTATTTTATTTTTTAGTTTTCCAACATTAAGCCCTTTTTCAGACAATAACTGTATTATTTCATCTTCATCTATTTTATTTAACCCCTCCACTTGTATCTTCCAAACAAATTGGGATAATATAATTAAACCTACTGCAAACAATATTAGTAATGCAACAAACATTTTTCTTTTCTTATATCTGTGTAATACAAATGGCATTCCCTTTTTTTCTAATATTTTTATTTTGCACTTTGAAGCCTTGGCAAACTCGCATAGTCTTTTAAAATCTTTTATTCCTACATTCATATAAACAATGCTTGATTTTTCTCTTTTTATGTTCCAAAAAAATATTTTATTACTTATACATTTATTTATGAATTTTTCAGTATAATAACCTTCAACCTTAATCTTAATATATCCATATAAGTATTTTAAAAGAATTTTAAAAAACATTATTATAGCCAAGCTCCTTTCTTTTATTCTATCTCTTCAAATTCCACATTTTCTATACACCCTGTTATCATTATATCATCAGATGTCATCTCTTCTAGATGAAGATTTCTTCCACTTATACTCACAATTCCTATATATGTTTTTACTCTTATAAAAATATCTTGGTACTCCAATATTATTTTATAATTTTCTATAAACATTTGCTTAAACCCTGCTATCGTAATTTTGGGTTCATTTGTTGAAATCTCCTTTGGTACCTCAAGAAGTCTATCTAATATCTTTTCCTTTTTTAATTTTGATTTTTTCCTCACTCACAAACATCTCCCACTTATTTTTCAAATTCGTCTATATTTTTAAATTCATACCCCATCTGTTTAATTTGCTTTACCACATCATCCAAGATATTAGCATTATCTTTAGAAGTAGCATGTAATAGCATAATCTCTCCATTGTGCACATTTTCTAATATTTTTTTCCTACCATATTCCTCTCTACCTTGCTTATTCTCATCCCAATCGTCATATGCAAAAGACCACATTACAGTCTTGTACCCAAGAGTATTTGTATATGCCACCGTTCTTTCACTGTATTCTCCCTTAGGTGGTCTAATAAATTTCATTTCATAACCAAACTTTTCACTTATAGCAGAATGAAGATTCATCACTTCCTTATTTATTGTTTCTAAAGAACATGATGGCATACTTTTATGATTTACAGTATGTATTTAACTTACACTAAGGCAAGTATTGGCTTATTTATCAATTTTTTTAGCAAATTTAAATTTTATAAATATGTTTTTTTCCTTATCAAATTCTATTCTTTCAATTAGCTTTTGATACATTTCTTTTGTTATATTATCTAAACTTAAAACTTCACTTGTACTTTCTTGTATTTTTTTCATATCTACATCATTTATTTTTTCTTCTATTCTTTTTATCTCTACTTCTATATTTTTTATTTTCTTGATTATTTCTTTTTTCTCATCATTTTTCTGCTGATACATTCTTTCAAAGTCTTCAACTTTAATTACTTTATTTACTTTGTCTTCATATAATTCTATTAGCATTCTATTTTGTATATCTAATTTTTGTCTAAGATTATCTAGGTCTTTTTCTAACTTACTATTTTCTTCCTTTAACTTTATTTGTGCGTCATTATAAATTCGTTTAAGTTCCTTATCTGAAAATTTTATCTTTTCAATTTCATTAGTTAATACCCTTTTTATTTCATCTTCAATTATATCTGCTTTTATTTGTTTGCATTCACAAAGTGATCTATAACTATTTCTATTTGAACATATAAAATAATCTGCTCTCCATATTTTACCTGATTTTCTTTGTTCTGTCCTACATCTTAATGTTGCTATTTTTCCACACTCTTTGCAAAAAATTAGACCTTTTAATGGATGGTCATACTTCCTTTCTCTTGAAACATTTTTAGCATTTAATTTTTCTTGTGCTTTATTCCATGTATATAAATCTATTATTGGTTCATGCATATTTTCTACAACAACATGCTCTTCTTTTTTTGTTTTTTTAACTTTGGCAATTTTATGGCTAACTTTTCTGTATTTACCACCAATAACATTTCCTATATATACTTCATTTCTTAAAATATTATTTATTTGATTTCTAAGCCATATATATTTACCTTTCGGATTACTACTTTTTCTATTTCTGAATGTAGGAATATCTAAATATATTGCTGGTGCTAAAATCTCTTTTTCATTTAATTTATCAGCTATTTTTATTGTTGACATACCTCTATTTACATACATATCAAATATATCTTTTACAATTTGCGCTGCATATTCATCTATAATTAAATGATTTTTTATCTTTTCATCTTTCTTATAACCATAAGGAGCTATTCCTCCTTGAAATTCTCCTTTTTCAATCTTTCTACTTTTTACACTCTTTATTTTATTTGAAATATCTTGTGCATAATAATCATTAAAACTTAATTTGAATGTTAGAAATTGAAATCCATCTGAGCGAAGTGTATCTACATTATCTCCGAATTGCTATATATCTTATTCCATTTGAAGGGAAATATCTTTCCAAATAATACCCTGTATCTATATGGTCTCTTCCAAATCTTGATAAATCTTTTGTTATGATACAATCTATTTTTCCTTCTTCTATATCTTTTAACATTCTTTGAAAACCAGGTCTATTAAAATTCGTTCCAGTAAATCCATCATCTGCGTATTCTCCAACTATTTCTAAATCATCATGTTCGTTTATGTAATTATCGATAATATCTCTTTGATTTTCTATACTTTCACTTTCGGCTTCATCCCCATCATCTCTTGATAGTCTCATATATTTTGCAACTTTATATTTACTTTTCACTATTTTTTCATCCTCTCATTTCTTCTTCATATTCTTTTATAAATTTCTGTTTTAATATTTGTGTAAATATCTCTTTTAAACTTTCTTCCCCATAGTATTCTTGTACTGTTATTTTTTGTTTATCCATACAACTTTCCTCCAACTTTTTGTTTAATACTATGAAGCAAGTTACAAAAAAATAACTAAAGATTTTACTCTTTAGCTATTTTTGCAAAACAGTTATTCATCTATTTATTATCTTGATGATTAACATATTCTTATTATGATATTTTACATTAAATTTGTAAATATTTTATCTTTCATATTCGTAATAATATAAAATATTATTATCTACATCAAATACTCCAAATGAAACTGAATAATATATGGTATTCATCACTTCTTCTATACTATGTTTGTCTTCTGCTCCATTACTTCTATTAGTGAATATCCAATACTTATTTTCTATATAAGGAATTTTATTATATATATCTTCTCTTGTATAAAATTTTAGTCTTTCTTCAACTGTTTCATCTATTTCACCTTTTATCCAATTACTATTATTTTCTATATTCTTTAGCACTCTTTTAGCTTGCCAATTTGATAGATATAATTTTTCTAGTTTTTCCTCATCAAAAAAATTTTCATTTGATAATGTTATTACTTCTTTTTTACATACTAATGGAATAATAAACTCAAGTCCTTTATATGATGATTCTACTTCAACATACAAATCCCAAACTATTATTAAAATTACAATAATAGTAAATATTATAATTGAAGCAATTAGTATTTTCTTTTTCATACTACATCACCTCAAATTCTTCAATATGCATTTTTATATCAATATCATATTCTTTCATTACACCACATTTTATTGAAAAACTTGCCAAATTGTATAATGTACTTGAAAACATACTTTTAGCTATACTTGATGTATCATTATAATATTTAATAATATTTTTAGGTTTGGAATAATCATATTTATCATGTAACTTTATTTCTAAATTCCATTTATTGTTTGATTTTTTACCCTTTATATATAAATCCGCACTATGTATTGCAAAATACAAATCTTTTTCATTAAAGTTCATAGGAAATGAATCATCTTTCAAACTATCAAAAATAAATTCATCGCAGTCATTTCCGTATTTATTTACAATGTTTCTTATATTATTTTTAAATGATTCGTCATCTAAGATTTCCTTTATTACTTTTCCATCTGTTATTATTAAATTCTCTGGTTCTCTATCTAATGAATGTTGTAAAAAATCTGCTGAGATAGAAAATTCTGCATATTTTCCACCTGCTTCAATTACAGTTTGCCAAAATGTATATTGCATAGCTTTAAATGTATTTTTTTCGTATTGACTTTTATTTTTAGACATATTAAATATAAAACTAAAACTTGTGATTAATGTTTTTATGCTATCTTCATCTGTAAAATTACATTTACTTATCTTGTCAATCCCATTCTGAAACTTCATTACTTTTTTATATAAATCATACGCTTGTTTTAGACTCATGCTTTTTGCACTTTTTGGTTCTTCATCCTTTTTTATTTGCTTTATATTTTGTATATCATATTTAATTTGATTTTTTATTTTATTATAGTTTCCATATTGCATTTTATTTAGATATTGGTATGTCAAATATCTCTCTGTAAGCCATAATTTCTGGTTTTTATTTATGGAATATGTACTAGTTAATTTCATAATATTTTTAGATAATTTTTCTTCTCTATATTTAACTTTTTTTGGCATTTTCATATCTAAAAGTGAATATATATTTTTTATACATCCATTTCCAAAAGTATTATTTGAAACTTTCATATCTCTTCTGCAAAGTAAACATTCATTCATGAATTTTCCCTCCCTTATATTAATTTATATTTTTCTATATTTTGTATTTCTTCCATTTCCTATTGTTTCAATCAATCCTTCCTTTACCATCTTTCCTAATACTGCTTCAACTGTTGTTGGGCTTACATCTGGAAGTATTTCACAAATCTCTGATTTGGAAATAGCAGTTAAACTATTTAATACTGTGGCTTCTATTCTTGCTTTTTTTGTAATTTTATTACTATTTACAACATTAAATCTTTTATCAAGTTCTTTATAACACATATATAATGTAGTTAAAAAATTCTCAATATATGGAATATATGTATTTTCATTTTTCTCCCAGTTCGTTGAAGATCCCTTTAAAGCTTCATAATAATAACCTTTATTTTTATTTATTTGTTCTTCAAAAGAAATATATTTACCAACATCAAAACCATTCTTGTATAAAAGTAATAAAGATAATAGCCTTGACATTCTTCCATTCCCGTCTTTAAATGGGTGAATACATAAAAAATCAAGAATTACACAAGGAATTAATAAAAGTTTATTTATATTTGAATTATCTCTTGCTTCTAAATATGCGAGTATTAATTGTTCCATTGCTTTTGGTGTTTCAGATGCAACTGTTGGTCTAAATCTTACCTTTCTATTTCCTTCATTGTCTATTTCAAGAATAACATTATCTTCATCTTTATATTTTCCACCATATTCATCCCCACTATATGACATCATTATTTCGTGTAGTCTTAAAATTGTTTTTTCATTAAATTCTATTAATTCATAATTTAAATGAATTTCATTTAATGCATCTCTATATCCTGCAATCTCCGCCTCATTATGATTTAGCGGTTCGCTTGATTTGTTTACAATCGCTTTTATTCGTTCATCACTTGTAACAATTCCTTCTATAGCATTTGAACTTTTAATTGACTGTACTTTAGCTACTTTTTCTAATTCTGTAAATATTTTTTTAAATTCGTCTTTTCTTATTTCGCTACCTGTCTTTAAGGAATAAATCACACCAGTTATATTAATTAAGTTTGATGGAAGTAATCCATTATCTAGAAAAGAATAATCAAATTTTCTCATTTTTATCCTCCTTTTTATGCATATATTTTATCATTTTATATGCAGTAGGTCAATAGCTTAATGCATATTTTTTATTGTTTATTATGCATTAAACTATTATTTTTATGCATACATTTTATTATGTATAACAAAATAAAAAGTAAAAGATTTATAAAAATAATTCAAATCTTTTACTTCTATTTTTTAACTTTTCTTGCAAAACTGCTATTTAACTGACTTATTTATAGGTCCATCAAGAGTGTTGGAAATTGGTTTCCCACTATATGCCCTTCATCAATCATTTGCTTTACTAAATCGGGTTGAGTATTAACATAATGTGCAGTTATAAAAAATGTGGCCTTAACATTATTATTCTTCAATATTTCCAATATTTTTGATGTATATCCTGCTTCGTATCCCAAATCAAATGTTAAGTACACAATTTTCTTTTCCTTATTTCCCATATATATACCATTATACTTATCCATTATTTCTTTATTTTTTGTTCCAACATCAGGTTGCTCATGATTATCGCTCCTCTTTATGCCCCAGCCAATTTTCGAGTTTGATAAACTCTGAATATTTGATGGTTCAGCACTTGTTGCTACTACCTTTTTATCTACATAATTTTTATTAGAAATAAGCAGAGCCCCAAACAATAATATTGCTGTGCCACCAATAACAAGGAGTTCTTTTAATTTAATCACTTTCATCATTTCTATCTCTCCAATCATAAACTTTTCTTTTAATTTTATGTTATTAAATTTCAATTATTACAATATTTTCTGTTTATTTTTTCCATATTTCGAAATAAATTCTTTCATTTTTATATTAATTATTTCCGTATAGCCCAGCCAATTTGCAGTTTTCGACATTTTATTATCTATTTTTTTATTTTTCTCTTGACAATAAAAAATATTTGGTCTATATTTATAGCATCATTGGAAAATAATGGTTATTTTGTCAAAAAAGGGGATGGTTTCATGATAAAATTTGCATTATGTGATGATAATATTTCTATTTTAAAGAATCTTAAAGAAGTATTGGAAAAAATATTTATTAAATATGACTATCGGAGCCTCTATAGAATTTGCGTCACCAGATCCAGGTGAATTATTAAAATTCTTAGAAAGCAATCCTGTTGATGTTCTATTTTTAGATATTGATTTAAAATCTAAGCTAAATGGCATAGAAATTGCTAAGCAGATACGAAAAAACAATAAGCACATCTATCTAATATTCATAACAGCTCATTTTGAATATATTGTTTCTGCCTATGAATGCAAAACATTTGACTTTATTCATAAACCTTTTAATATGACCAATATAGAGAAGACAATCAAAAGGCTTGCCGATGATATTCATAATAATTCAGCTGAATTTTTAAATTTAAGTAATAACAAACAATTTGTAAATCAAAACCTTATTAATTTTATTGAAAAATCTGGTGCAAAAACAGTTTTTAACTTAAACTCTGGCATTGTAGAAACATATGGCTCATTTAACAAAATCTCAAGTAATTTGCCATGTAATTTTATTAGATGCCACAAATCTTTTATAGTTAATATTGAAAATATAAGTAATATAGATTTAAAGACTGGTGCAATTTTCTTTAAATCTTCACCAGAATCAATTTGCTTTATTGGTTCAAAATATAAAAATAATTTTTTGGAGGTTTTAAACAATTATGGAAATTCTAAATAATATATGGTCAACTATTTCAACTGAAAATATAACTTTAATAAATATAATGTCTATTCCGCTTACAGCCTTAGAATTGTATCTTACAATGTTACTATTCACAACAATATTAAAAATAAATTCAACCAAGAAACAGCAAATTATTTATCTTGCAATTACAATTCCTTTAGGTCTTATCTGCAACTTTATAATTTCAAAACCATACAGTAATATAATTACTCTGATAAGTACACCAATCATAATAATGTGTATATTCAAGGTAAATTTTTTAAAATCAGTGTTTGCAGAATTGTTTCCAGTTGCAATAATAATTGTACTAGAAATAATCCTTAACAAGGTTTTCTATCTAATTTTTAGGTTTGATTATGCAGATTCTGCAAATATTCCAATATGTAGATTAATAATAAATGGTACTATTTACTTGTTACTGTTTATTTTGTACAAAATTATAAAATTCACTAAACTAAATATAAAAATACTTGATAACATTGATAGAAAAAACAAGATAATTTTATTTGCAAACGTGCTTATTACTCTTGTTGTAATATTTATTCAAATTTATCTTATAGTTTTTTATAACGCTGAATTGCCAGTATTTATTACAATAATAACTATTATCTCATTAATTGCTTATTTACTTATCAGTTTATTCTGCATGATGAAAACTATGAACTTGCAGATTGCTGAACAAGATTTAGAACAAGAAAAGTTATATAATAAAACATTGCAAATTCTTCATGATAATATTAGAGCTTTCAAACATGATTTTTCAAATATCATTTCAGGAATTGGCGGTTATGTTGAAACAAACGATATTGATGGGCTTAAGAAGTATTATAAACAATTACTTCAAGACTGCAATCAGGTAAGTAACCTTGGTAGTTTAAATCCTAACAGTATAAATAATCCAGCTGTTTACTCTGTTTTAGCAAATAAGTATTACAAAGCAGATAATCTCGGAATAAAGATTACATTAGATTCTTTTATAGATTTTAATAATCTTTATATGGGAATTTATGAGTTTACAAGAATTTTAGGTATATTAATGGATAATGCTATTGAAGCATCTTCTGAATGCAAAAATAAATTTATACATGTTGAGATAAGAAACGATGCAAGCAGAAACAGGCAATTATTAATAATTGAAAATACCTTTATTGATAAAAATATAAATATGGACAAGATTTATGAAAAAGGTTATTCAACAAAACCTAATAATACTGGTCTTGGATTATGGGAAGTAGAGCAAATATTAAGGAAGCATAAGAACCTTTCAAGATACACAACTAAAAATGGTGAGTTTTTCAAGCAGCAAATAGAAATATATAAAGATTAGGGTTAGAGCAAAAGGAAGATGAGAGAATTTAATCACTCATCTTTCTTTTTTGGATTAATTTAAAATTTATTGTTTTCAAATATATGTTTACGTGTTGCTTCTTTATTAGTCTTTTTTAACTAAACTTTTTGGCATTTTTGGTTGGTGATAAGCACCCCAGAAGAAGCATGCTGTATTTGTAGATTTTGCATATTTTTCTGCAATTTTTGCTAAAATTTTTAACATATCATTTACCTCCCATAGTAAAATATAATTATATTTATAATAAGCATTGCCGGCTTAATGCTTTATTATCTAATTAATTGATATTTGCAGTTTTCAAGTAGTTTTCATATCCATATTCATTTTTTGTTATAATGTAGGCTATCCTTGTTATGCACGTTGTCTCAATTATTACATTAAATAACAAAATATTTGATAATGTTGTATTTTTTATAATTAAAGATAATATTAAAGTTACACTAGCAAATACAAAAGATAAAATTTTCTTTAATTTTCTTTCCTTTTTTCTTAAAATAGGTAAATTTATAGTGTCTGCTGGTGCATAAATGCTAATCATTATTATAGAATATATAAATGTAGCAATAACAATAGCAATCTTTACCTCAATTGGTCCTATTACTATATATTTACTTAACAATACATTTCCAAAATATACAACAAAAGTTCCAATTGTGCAGCCTATGTTAGTTTTTAAATGAAATCCTCCAGCAACTATTTTATATGGTAGCATCGTAATATATGCAAATATTACAAGCCATCCTATTTTGAGCACTGCTGCAACAATAAATAGTAGCAATATCTTAGGAATTTCACCTATTATTAATTCGAGGCCATACTTTATTACTTCAGCTTTTTCCTCATCCATTTCTGGCATTTGTTTTTGGATTCTTATTGTAAGCAATTCACAAATCTTATCAATCATTTTGCTCACCTCTCTTTAACTGAACCCATCATACACCAAAATTTAATTATACGTTTAAACTTGATATAAAAGATTAGATTTTTTTCATATCTATTTAATTTTTGGAGTTAATTTTATTTTCATAATGATTTTTAACATTTTCGTAAAAAAAAGAATCAACAATTTATTTGCCAATTCTTTTATGTATTTTTAGTTAATTTCTATCCCACTTAATATTTTCCAAGTTTTTTGTTTCTCTGGTAAACATATAAAATTCATTTCATCTTTACTTATTGGGTGCTTTATGGTTAATGAATATGCCCATAAACAAATTTGCTGCCTTTGCCCTCTACTTCCATACTTTTGATCCCCATATATTGCATGGTTTCTAGATGCAAACTGAACTCTAATTTGATGGTGCCTTCCTGTATGTAAATTTACCTTAACCAAAGAAATATTATTTTCTTTATCATATTTCAAAACTTCATAATCAAGTTCTGCAAATTTAGAATTCTTTGTTCCCTCTTTTACAACCTTGCTTATATTTGCTCTTTCATTTTTCAACAAATAATCTTGAAAAATTCCTTTTTCCTTTTCAAGCTTTCCATCAACAATTACCAAATATCTCTTTTTAAATATTTTTTCTCTTACCTGCTCACTTAGCCTTGATGCAGCCTTTGATGTTTTAGCAAATACCATCACCCCACCAACAGGTCTATCCAGCCTATGAATTAACCCCAAGTAAACATTGCCTGGTTTATTGTATTTAACTCTTGAATATTCCTTTATTATAGTTAGCATATCCAGGTCTTCTGTTTTATCTCCCTGTGAAGGAATGCTTACAGGCTTTTCCACAACAATTATATGATTATCCTCATACAAGACTTTTAAGTTAATTTTAGTATTACCTAAATTAACTAAGTATTCATGTTCTTGATTAATTACCTTAGATTTTTCTTTTTCCATTCTTAATTCCAATTCTATTAACATTATTTTTTTATCCATTTAGAAAAAATTCCGCAAGGAAGTATAAAATCTGAATCTGTCATTGGAAGCCCAACTTCTCCATTTTCAAATACTCCATTTTGAGCTTTTTTCCCATATTTTTTTCTCATATTCATTTTTAGTAAATTTTCTAAAACCATGCTAGAAGTCCCAGTTGTGTATGAATTTATCAAGAAAAATAATGGATTATCAGATAAAACCTGCATACAAAGCTCTATAAGCATTGGCAAGTTTTCCTCAAACTTCCAAACCTCGCCATTTGCTCCTCTTCCATAAGAAGGTGGATCCATAATTATAGCGTCATATTTGTTTTCCCTACGAATCTCTCTTTGAACAAATTTTACAACATCATCTACAATATATCTAACTGGTCTATCCTGCAGCCCTGAAGAAACAACATTTTCCTTTGCCCAAGAAACCATTCCTCTAGAGCTATCTACATGGCACACAGAAGCTCCAGCAGAAAGGCACGCAACAGTCGCACCCCCTGTATATGCAAATAAATTTAAAACCTTAATCTCCCTCTTTGTAGACTTAATTTCGTTTTGAATTTTATCCATCATCCAATCCCAATTAACAGCTTGCTCTGGGAAAATTCCCGTATGTTTAAATCCCATTGGTTTAATATTAAAAGTTAAATTCTTATATTTAATTTGCCAGCTATCTGGTAGCTTTTTCTTATAATCCCAGTGGCCACCGCCGGTGTTACTTCTATTATATCTTGCATTTGCAATCTTCCATTTTTCAGGGAATTGCCTATCATTCCAAATAATTTGTGGGTCAGGTCTTATAAGATAAATATTATTCCATCTTTCAAGCTTCTCACCATTAGCCATATCCAAAATTTCATAATCTTTCCAATTACTTGCTACTTTCATTAAATTCATCCTTTCGCCAAGAGGCAACGCTCTACACTCCGTTTTACTTATTTTTATATAAAATTATACTAACTTTTAGTGCACAAATCAAGTAAACAATGCAATTTTCAAGAAAATATGGTATTTTATCGTTTATATGTAAAATCTTATTTTTACAATTATAATTTTTGCAACAATTCCATAAAACTATACACCAGCACGCAATCTAACAGCATTAAAATTATACATGTTATGCTTATTGATGTTATGAATTTGTGCTCATTCATAAATTTTAATATTTTGCTTCTACTTTTTTCTTGTTCTTTCTTTTTCTTCTCTTTTTTTAATTTTCCTATAAGCTTGTCTTTCTCATTTAAGTACTGAATTCCTAATATAATATCTTTAGAATACTCCATAAATCCCCCTTTTCAGGCTAGTGCCTGCCATAAATATTCTTAATATTATATATATTCACATTGTTTTTAATTTATGACTAAAATTCTTAGAATAATTCTGAAAAAATTGCAAAGCGTTTTCTTTTCATTTTCAAATCGTTCCTAATTTTTATTTTACAAGTGCATTTTTTATTTCTTTTGCTAGCTCTTCATTTATTCCTTTTACTTTTGCTATTTCTGCAACATCTGCCTTTGCTATGTTTTCTACTGTACCAAATTTTTTTAGAAGTTCTACTTTTTTTACTGTTCCTATTCCTTTTATGCTATCTAGTGCAGACCTTGTTACTTCCTCGTTTCTTAATTTTTTGTGATATCCTATTGCAGTGTCATGCACTGCGTCTTGGAACATTGTTATTGTGTTTAAAAGCGTTTGCGAAATTTCTAATTCTTCTCTTTTATCATTCATTAATGCACGAGTTTGGTGCTTATCGTTTTTTACCATTCCAAATACAGTAATGTTTATTCTGTCTTTTTCTGTTAATTCAATATTTTTTTCTTTTGCTTTTTGCTCTATTTCTTTATTTACATTTCTTATTGCTTGCTGAATTGCATGTATTTGCGTTATTCCACCATCTGCAAATATTACGTCTGGCAATTCTCCAAAACCGTTTGGCTTGTTTTCATTTAAAATTGGCACAGAATGTCTTAAACGCCTTGTTACAACTTCTTCCATACACGCAGGGTCATCTTGACCAATAACCTCTTTTATTCTAAATCTTCTTGCCATTTCTTTTTTTATTGTTCCATCTTGCATAACGCACATTCCAGCAACCATGTTTGTTCCAGATAAGTTTGATATATCATAACATTCTATTTTTCTTGGTAGTTTTTCTAAATTTAGCACATGTTTTAATTCTGCTAAAATATTATATTTATCTTTTTCTTTATTTTGTAACGTTATTAAAGCATTGTTTTCTGCCATCTCAACAAATTTAAGCTTTTCACCCTTTTGAGGTGTTTTTATCTCAACTTTTCTGCCAGCAGCTTCTGTTAAAAGCATTTCTATTGCATCTTTATCTTCAATTTCTTCTTTTATCATTATTTTATTTGGCAAAATTGTTCTTCCCATGTAATATTGTTTGATAAAACTTGAAATTATTTCACTATCTTCTTCATCTTCCAAACCTTTAAAAATATAATGGTCCCTGCCAATCATCTTACTATTTCTAACATAAAACATTTCTATGCAAACTTCTTCATCTTTTCTTGCTAAGCCTATTACATCTATGTCATTTTCAGAAATATTTGAAACCTTTTGTCTTTGCGAAATTCTATCTATTGCAAATATTTTATCTCTTATTTCCTGTGCTTTTTCATACTCCATTTTTTTAGAAGCCTCGAGCATTTCCTTTTCAAGCTCTTTTTTTAGATTATCAGTTTTCCCCTCTAGAATAGAAATAATTTCATCAATTTGTTTTCTATAATCTTCTTTGCTAATATAACCCATACAAGGTGCTAAGCACTTTTTTATATGATAATTCAAACAAGGTCTATCCTTATATTTAAAACTTCTACACTGTCTAATTTTATATCTGGACTTAATAAATTCTATCATCTCTTTAGCACTTCCAGCATTTGCATAAGGTCCAAAATACTTTGCACCATCATTCATAATTCGCCTTGTAATATACAGATCTGGATAATCTGCCTTAACATTAATTTTAATATATGGATATGTTTTATCATCTTTAAGAAGCACGTTAAATTTAGGCATGTTCTTTTTAATTAGATTACACTCCAAAATCAAAGCCTCTGCTTCATTATCACACACTATATACTCAAAATGGTCAACCAATGCTACCATATTTTGAATTCTTTTAGTCTTCTTATTCTTTCTAAAATACTGCCTTACCCTATTTCTTAAAACAACCGCCTTACCAACATATATAATCTTATCATTCTTGTCGTGCATTATATAAACTCCCGGCTTTTTAGGCAATTTTTTTAGTTCAGCCTCTATATCAAACATAATTTTTACCTCACTAAACACATTTTAACACAAAAATAAGAGATTTTCAAAATTTATTGACAATCTCAGTGCAAATGTAATATAATAAACATAGGAAATAAAGAAGCCACAGAAATGTGTGCTACCTATTAATATTTGGTTAACACCACATAGCTAGGCGAAGCGTAATGTGGTGCTTTTATTATTTGCTCAAAATTACTACCAATGCAATAATTAAGGCAAATGCTATAATGGTAATTCCTACTAAACCGTAGAAAAGTAAGTATATAATAAATATAGCTTGTTCCAACATATAGCACCACCTCCAATCTCACAGCATAAACCGTGTATGTAAAGTGGTAGCACCCACACTGTGCTTATTCTCATTTCCTATATTAACAGTATAATATAATTTCACTGTGTTGTCTATAAATTTTATCTAAAATTTTAATTTTAATCTTGATACATTTTCCCTTTTAGTGTAATATTATATCCATATAAGCATAAAAT